>JAYUJG010000319.1:0-14536 GCA_043765355.1 Acidobacteriaceae bacterium
AAGCGCCAGGTGCTGACCATCAGATAGCCGACCACGACGACCATCATCAACCAGCTCATCGAGGTCCACCAGGAAGTCACGGGCGCGCCGGCAGAATAGTGAACGATCGCCGCGATCACTCCAGCAGCGGCCGGAATCGGCATGCCCACGAAATATTTTTTTCCAGGACGTCCCGGATTTGAAGGCTGCGGATTCTTTGCGATATTGAAGCGCGCCAGACGGCTCGCGCCCGCCATTAAGAATACAAAGCAAGCAATCGATCCCAGCTCCGTAGCCTTCACCCGCAGGCTCGTCGCAATCGCAACCGGCAGCAGATGGAAGCCCCACATCCAGGCGAGCAACGCTGGGGCGACGCCGAAGGCGATCACATCGGCCAGCGAATCGAGCTCGCGGCCAAAATCGCTATCGGTGTGGGTCATGCGCGCGATGCGGCCGTCCAACCCGTCAAACAATACGGCAAAACCAATGGCTTTTGCGGCGGCATTCAAATGCCAGGCTTCGCCCGAGGCGCCATAAACGGTTTGCAGGATGGCATAGAACCCAGCGGCAATATTCGCCGTGGTGAAAAGCGAAGGCAGGATATACATGCCCTTGCGCAACTTCCCGCGCTGACGATCTGACTCGCGACGACGCGGTGTTAGCTCTTCCATATTGAGTGAGCCTCCCGCTCGTTGACTGCGCCCGCATGAACTGGCTGTGCGGTCAACTGTTTCGCTGGCAATACGGCAAGCACAGAGGCTCCGCCCTTGACGCGATCGCCGACTTTCACGCTGATCGCGGCGTCATGATCGAACAGAACATCGACGCGAGAGCCGAACTTGATGAGGCCAACGCGCTGGCCGCAAGCTACGCGATCTCCGACTTTGAAATTGAAAATAATGCGACGCGCGATTAGGCCCGCGATCTGCTTGAAGACCACCGTGCGGCCTTCGCCTTCGTTCTCTACAGTCACGATGTTCTGCTCGTTCTGTTCCGCCGAATGCGCCGACATGGCATTGACGAACTTGCCGCGCTGATAGCGCACCTCGCGAATCACTCCCGCAATCGGCGAGCGGTTGACGTGCACATCGAAAACACTGAGGAAGATGCTGATACGGTTGCGCGATACGCCGTCGATGGTCACAAGAGAGACCTCGGTCACTTTGCCATCGCCCGGAGAAACAACGGCACCAGCAAGCGTGGGCATCTGGCGCTCGGGATCGCGAAAAAACCACAGGAAAAACGTGGCCAGCAGCAGCACCGGAACGGCATACGGCCAAGCCGCAAGCCACGCAATGATGCCCGCGGCCAACAAGCAGCCTGCGCCGTAGAAGTAGCCGTCACGAACCATAGGAATTTAGTCAGAGCAATTATAGGGCGTAAGTCTCTTGGTTGGTGTCGCTGTTGTGGGCACACAACAACCGTTTATGTGGCGCCCGCCAGAACTGCGGCATAGTGGTCGATCCAGCGCCGCGGTTCAGCTGTCTCCGGCACTTCGATTCCGCGAGCAGCGCTCAGAGTCTTGACCGCTCTCTCGGAGGTGAGACCCTTAGCCACAAGCAAGCACGCCGCCACCAAACCGGTTCGTCCGATTCCCTGCCGGCAGTGGACCACGACATTCTTTCCTGTCGTGAGGTCGGCATCAATCCGATCCACGACTGCCGACACTTCCGACTCTGAATTTGGTACCTGGCGATCTGGAATCGGCAGCGAGACGAACTTCATCCCGTGCGTTTTCACTTCATTCGCCTCGCGCTTTAGATCGAGGTCCCGCTCCTCGTCGGCAGTCAGCAAAGAAAGCACGGTGTCGATGCCCGCGCGGTGCCACGCCGCCATCTCATCGCCAAGCCGATCACCACCGCGAGGGCGCGAGGCAAGCGCCAGTTTCCCTTGCCTTGGGCCCTCGACCCAATGGATCTCAGTCCACATCGTTCAGCAATCTCCTTTTACGATGATCGCACGCGGCAGCGCGTCGACGTCGACGCCCCGTTTTCGAAGAACATGAATTCGGTGATGTCCGTCGAGTATAGTTCCATCCGGCCTGGTTTTCAGGCAGTCTTACTGACCGGGCAGTAGTGAGTTTTGAAGAAGGTCAGTCGGGCGACGTTCCATCTCCGCCAATTTCGCAGGACTGAGCGATGCGTCAGGGTGAAGTGGCGTCAGCGGAGAATCTGAGGGAGAACTCGACATCTGTCACCTGTCCCAAACGAGTCGACGATCTCGTTCATGGCGCTCTGCCTCAAGTGCAATGAAAAAAGGCGACTAGAAGCGCCTAGCGTGATGGCGCAGACCGAGTGAATAACCAAAGGTCATTACAATTCGGCCCTTTCGCGTGGCCAGCGAATCTAGGCAGACTGCCGATGAAACTGCATTTCCAGACTCTGCATCTGGTCTTTCAAGCGCAGCTTTAGTTTCTTCAGCCGCACTTCTTCAAGTTTTTCATCGTCTGTGAGGTAGCGTCTTTGGGTGAGGGATTCGAGGCGTTCGGAGTATTGCGTATGCTCCTGAGCCAGCCGTAGGAACTCATCGTGACTGGTCTGGAGTGGGTCTCGGGGAGTCAGCATCCTTGCTAGACCTCCTGCTATTTGTTACTGCGCGGTTACAAAGTACCACAGGAATCGGTAGCGGTTCAATGAGATTTCATAGCGAAATTTTGCCGTTTGGACAGGTGGCTTCCGAGGTGCAGTTGCACCCGAAATGGTGCAACCCGCGTGACAGACTCCGTTAACGTCCAAACTTGAGCGCATACAGCACCGCATCGTCTGTGGGATCTGTGTAATACGCCTTGCGCCGGCCCACTTCACGGAATCCGTTTTTTTCGTACAGGCCGCGCGCTGGGGCATTTGATTCGCGGACTTCGAGATACATGGCTGATGCAGCTTCGTTTTTCGCCCGTCGAATCAACTCGCGAATCAACTCATCGGCGACACCGCGCCGAAGCAACCCAGGAGCCACCGCCACGTTTTCGATCTCCCACTCGCCCGCGACCGCCTTCGCACAAACAAAGCCATAGAGATTGCCCGCGTCTTCGTCTCTTGGCTCGGCCACGAGTACGACTCCCTCAACGATCAGTTTGTTGTATTGCTCGGGCGTCCAATGCGAGGCGCCCGATGCCATTTGCTCGATGGCGAGAATCGCCGGGACGTCATGCAATGCCGCGGATCGAATTGTTACAGGCATGCGGAGCCTCACAGAACCGGCTTGGAGAAAATCTCAGCGTCGGAACGGCGAATGTAGTTGGCCTCCAGTTGATCTGGCTGCACTGTCTCGTTGTTGCGCAAGTGATCCCAGCCGATACGGGCGATGACGCTGGCATTCGGATAGTCGATCTGCTGAACTTTGATGCCAGAATTCCGAATCACCTCAGCCAGGATTTTATCGGGGGTAACAATCGACTTGACGTTCGCTTTGACGTTCGCCGTGGGACTCGCAGCTTCGGCAAGAAGCTCTTCCCGGCTCATGAGCCGTTCCCTGAACATGCGGCCGCGGGTGGGAGCTTTCGCAGCGATTTCAGTATTCGCGTCGATCTCGTAGTCGCCGACATAGGCGTCACCGCGGCCTGCGTCGAGTAGGGCGAGAACGTGTCCGCTGTGCTCGCCGCTGCAAGCCACGGCTTCTAGAAGTGAGACGGCGGCGATTGGTTTCTGCAACGCCTCGGCCAGGGCTTTGAAGGCAGCTAAGCCCACGCGAAGGCCGGTGAACGACCCTGGTCCGGTCGCGACCGCAAACGCTGCCAGATCGCTTTTGTCGTGTCCGTGCTTGGCGAGAAGCGCGGCGATCTGAGGGACGAGTTGCGCCGAGAACGCGCCGCCGTCGAGCGAGACGACTTCAAGCACGCCAATTTCACTCTCGCCTGCTTCCATGCGGGCGAGGGCCAGACTGCCGTTCTTTCCGGAAGTGTCGACTGCGAGGAGAAGTTGGGGCATGTGGAATTTGTGATTTGTGATTTGTAATTTGTGATTGAAAAGCGCAGCGCCAAGCCGGTCTTCCAATTACCAATTACCAATTGCAAATTACAAATGACTCCCCTCCACCAATTCCAGCAACACGCCTCCCGCACTTTGCGGATGCACGAATACATAGCGATGTCCGCCCGCGCCGATCTTGATTTCATTCGATACCAGGCGCACGCCGTCGTTCTTTAATTTGGCCACGGCCGCCGCCAGGTCGGGGACGCGCATACAAATATGGTGCAGCCCCTCTCCGTGCCTGGCGATGAACCTGGCAATCGTCGAATCGTCCGAGGTCGCTTCCAGCAATTCCAACCGGCTCTCACCGACAGGGATCATCACCAGCCGAACTTTTTCCTGCTCCACGGTCTCTTCCGGCGAGACGCTGAGGCCGAGCCTCTCGTAAATGCACTTCGCCGCCGTCAGCGATTTCACTGCAATGCCGAGATGGTCGATCTGGAACATCTTCGCGCTCCTCTGCAAAACTAGTTCAAGCAAGAATCACGTAGCCTCGGATGCCCTCGTCCGGGCCGGCGACTAGGGTTCGACATATCCCGGAGCTGTGCTCTGCACTCTACGTTATGCGTTTCGTGGCGGACGAGGGCGTCCGCCGCTACGTGGTTCTTGCCAGGGCTTCCATTATCTCTTCCACCAGCGAATAAGGATCGCGCTTGTGCTCGGCAATCTCCGCCGCATAGCGCTCCAGACTCCCGCTGCCGAGCTGAGCGCGCGCCTTTTCCAGCATGGCGTCGCGCAGCATCTCGATCAAGCGCCCCTGCCAGTTCTCGACGTCCTTCTGGAGCGCCAGATTTTCTGTCTTCAAATAGGCTTCGTAGCTGGAGATTGCGTCCGCCAACTCGAGCGTCCCCGTGCCGTCGCTTGCGACAGTCTTGACGATCGGCGGCGTCCAGTAATTTTTGGTATGACGCGAGGCCAGCGATTGCATGGCTCGAATCTCGCGCTCGACACGTTCGGCACCAGTGTGGTCGCTTTTATTGATTACAAAAATGTCGGCGATTTCCATGATGCCGGCCTTGATCGTCTGCACATCGTCGCCCATGCCAGGGACAAGAATCACGACGGTGACACCCGCCAGCCGCACAATGTCCACTTCGTCCTGCCCGACGCCAACGGTTTCGATCATGACCACGTCGCGGCCGGAAGCATCGAGCACAGTAGCCGCGTCGGCCGTGGCGCGGGCGAGGCCACCGAGCGATCCGCGCGTCGCCATGCTGCGAATATAAACGCCGGGATCGGCGTGGTGATCCTGCATGCGGATGCGGTCGCCCAAAATCGCTCCACCGGTGTACGGACTGGTTGGATCGACGGCGATAATGCCGACCGTCCGATTCTCTTTGCGATAATGCTTTGCAAGTTGATCGACCAGCGTGCTCTTGCCGGCACCGGGCGCGCCGGTGAGTCCGATGACACGAGCTTTGCCGGTGTGGGGGAAGAGCGCTTTGAGCAGGTCGGACCAGCCGGGTGCGCGGTTCTCCACCGTGGAGATGGCGCGCGCCAGGGCGCGCGCGTCGCCGGAGCGCAATCGCTCAATCGATCTCTGCAGAGGATGATCCAAACTGTCAGTGTAAAGGAGTCGGCCGATTGTAGAGAGTTTTGTTGTGCTCAACAAGAAGTTGCCGGTGGAGACTGGACACTGACATTACGGGTGCAAGGTCTCGCTGATCGCCAAATACCCTGTGCTAGTATCGCTTTTGAAGCCATGTCCCAAGCCTCGCCAGTTGCCGGGTTAAAGGAAGAAGTCCGGGATTTCTGGAACGCCGACCCCTGCGGATCGCGCTATCTGGGCGACGACGCAGACTTCAAGGCACACGCCCGCGCCCGCTACCAACTGGAACCCTACATTCAGGAGTTCGCCGGATTTGCGGGATCGCGCGGCCAGCGAGTACTCGAAGTTGGAGTCGGGATGGGCGCCGACTATCTGGAATGGCTGAAGGCAGGCGCCGAAGCCACCGGCGTTGACCTATCGAGCACGTCGATCGAGCGCGCAAAGCGGCGCTGCGAGATGGCTGGCTACGCACCCGATCTGCGCGTCTCCGATGCCGAGCGCCTGCCGTTTCCCGATGCTATTTTTGACGTTGTTTACTCCTACGGCGTCATGCATCACAGCCCCGATACGCCGCAGTGTCTGCGCGAGGCCTGGCGGGTTCTCAAGCCCGGAGGAGCGCTCCGCATCATGATCTATCACCACCCGTCGCTCACCGGATTCATGCTTTGGTTGCGCTACGGATTTCTTCGCGGCCAATCGTTGCGCCAGTCGGTTCACGATCATCTGGAGAGTCCGGGCACCAAATCGTACACTCAGGAAGAAGCGGGGGCGATATTGCAGGGGTTCGAACAGATCGAGTTCCGGCAAGCTTTTAGTCCCGGCGATCTGCTGTTAAACGAGCCTTCGGCACGTTTTCAGGGACGGGTTTATCGCGCCATCTGGAGCCTGTTTCCGCGATTTCTGGTTCGCAGGTTCGGAGCCGGGCTCGGATTGTTCCTGCTGATTTCCGCGCGCAAGCCCGCCGCGGGTTGACGCCGATTACAAATTCTGTTCACACCATCGCGCCAGCACAAACAGAGACCAGGGACGCGACCACGAAGTTTCGCCCGCAAGAAATCGATTCCAGACATCGCCAACCGCCGCCGGATTCAAGGACGCCTGGCTATTTCCACTCGCCCGCAGCGCCGTTTTCAGAGGCTCCCGCATTTCGCCGCGCAGCCAGCGTTCAAAGGGCAGAGTAAATCCGCGTTTGGGCCGATTGACAATCTCCGTGGGCAATTCAACGCCCAGGCTCGCCAGCAACAGGCTCTTGGGCGCGGCTCCCTGCATCTTCCTATTTCCCGGGATGCGGAAACATGCCTCGACCAGCGCCCGATCGAGAAACGGCACGCGCAACTCGAGGCCGTGCGCCATGCTCATAGAGTCCGAATCGCGCAGCAGCGTGTTACGCATGTAGAAGCTCGATTCGAGATAAGAGACGCGATTGACTGGATCGAGAGACTGGCTGGCGGCGACCGTCTCGTGCAACGCTTGATCCAGTGCCTGCCGCGCGGCCGCGGGGTTTGGTGCCGGGAATAGCCGCTCGCGTTCCGCGGCTCCGAACAGCTCGCGCACCAGGAAGTACGGATGAAGACGAGCCGCCGCGTCATGGCCCGCAGCCAACTCGGCCAGCTTGCGGCCGCGATCTCCTCGCCCCGCGACCAAGGCCAAGGACGCGGCAAAAGGCAGCCTGGCCAACTTGGGTAGCCGCCCAAATTGTTTTGAGAATCGTTCCATCCGCGGCACCCGCCGAAAATTCGAGTAGCCCGCGAACATTTCGTCCGCCCCCAGTCCCGTCAACGCAACTTTCACTCCCGCCGCTCGGGTCTTCGCCGAAACCAGATACGTATTGATGCCGTCAATCGTCGGTTGGTCCATCGCACTGAGAGCCGCAGGCAATGCCAGCAGCGCGTCTTGCGCGGAGATTTCGATCTCATGGTGTTCGGTATGAAAGCGGCGGGCAATCTCGCGCGAGTACTGTCCCTCGTCAAACTCCTCTTCTTTGAATACCAGCGAGAACGTATTGGCACGAGCTCCGTTGTGACTGAGAACGGCAACCAGAGCGCTGGAATCGATTCCTCCCGAAAGAAAAACTCCGACGGGCACGTCGCTGACCAGATGCGACAGCACGGCGTTACGCAAAAGGGTCGGCAGTTGATCGACGGTTGCGCCTTCATGTTTCGATGAATCCGAATCGGGGCGCGCAGCCGATTGCAGTGGATTCCAGTATTCGCGGCTGCTCACCGTTCCGTTTTCCACCGTGAGCACATGGGCCGGGGGAACGGCCTTCACTCCCTCCACAATCGTCCATGGTTCGGACACGGAGCCGAACGCGAGATAGCTCAAAACGCCCGTGGGATCGACCTTTCGCGGCACCAGGCCCGTCGCCAAAAGCGTTCTCACCTCAGAAGCAAAAATAAAAGTTTGCTGCGTCTGGTGGTAATACAAAGGCTTGATTCCCATGGGATCGCGGGCCAATAGGAGTCGTTTTCGTGACGCATCCCAAAGTGCAAACGCGAACATGCCACCGAGGCGCGTCAGGCAAGACTGGCCCCATACGCGATAAGCGGCCAGAATCACTTCTGTATCGGAGTGACTCTTGAACTCGACGCCTGTGTCTTCAAGTTCCTGGCGAAGTTCTCGGAAGTTGTAAATCTCGCCGTTGAAGACAATCCAGTTGCCGGTGACCGGATCGTGCATGGGCTGGTGGCCGAGAGGGGAGAGATCGAGAATCGCTAATCGCCGGTGGCCCAAGCCGATCTCGAGTGGCTCCGGTTGAGTTTCTTGCAGCAGCACGGTCCCCGAATCATCGGGTCCCCGGTGCGCAAGCGAACACATGGCTCGTTTCAGGACTTCAGGAGGGGTCCGAGTTTTGCGCGTCAGGATGCCAACGATGCCGCACATCTGAATATGTCCGCTCGCTTCTTTAACGGATGTTGCTCCATCTTATCGTGAACACAGGTACGACCCGATACGGACGGGGACGCGAATATCAATATTTTGACACGCGCAGAACGGCGAGGCCGCGGCTTACGCGATGCCACTTTTGAGTTTGATTAGTGGATCTCTCTATCCAGTTCCTGGGTCGTCGCCCGCCTTTGGCGCAACCGTAGTACAGGCTGTTCTACAAGGTAGTAGGAAAGACAAGCAAGCCCCACGACATAGAGCAGCTTGTAGACAGGCTGGCGAGACTGGGCGAAGAAAAACGGTTGTTGCCACAGATAGAGGCTGTAGCTGATTCTTCCCAGCCACATGACCGGGGCAATGTTCAAGATGCGATACGGCGACTGTACAACGTGCAGCACCAGTCCGGCGATCGAGCATTGCAGGATGGGGCTGAGCACAAACAGACCAGCGAGTGTGCGCACTGGAGTATTGGCATCAAATCTCGGAATCAGGACGACTCCGACCAGCATTACGAACGCCGCCCAAGCCGGTATTCTCGGTATGCGCAAACCCAAAATGGCAAGCAGACAACCGATCGCCAGATTGTTGGCGACAGCGGGGAACATGGTACCGCCTCCGCCGAGGATCTTGAAATAATAGCAGGCTGCGCTGAAGATGGGGGCGAACACAACCGCGCCTAAGAGAATTGCGATCCTTTGCCGGTACCATTTTCTCAGTACGCTCGGCCAAAGGAAATAGAATTGCTCCTCGACGCCAAGCGACCATAGGTGCGACACCATCCAAGGCCGAGCTGCGTCAAAGTTCACCAGATACATCAACATGGCACCGATGTCATACCAACGAAGCTGGTGCCAATACACCACGAATGCATACAGCATAAATACCGCCGCCGCCGGTAGGATTCGATAGGCACGACGGATATAGAACTGGCGCAGATCGATGGTGGAAGTTTGGACGTGCTCGTTAAGCAAGATGGTAGTGATCAAATAGCCGGAGATGACGAAGAAGATTTGTACTCCCACATGGGCGTAGATAGCCATGAACTTTGGCACTGGCCACGCATAAGTGAGATGACCAATACAGACCAAAGAGATGGAAATTGCGCGAAGGCCGTCAAGTGATGGGATGCGTTTCACTAAAGCAGCCTAGCATTTCCCGCGGCCATCGGCGAACGAGTCGAAGAGTGGGCGAAACACACAGTCGTTTCGGCGCGCAGCCATCCCCGGTGCACGCATATGGGGCGACTAGACAAGGGCGCCTGTGCGAAACAGGGCTGCGGCGATGCATCTACTTAAGCGCCTCGACGAACAGGGAATGGGGGAGCTCGGTCGAGTCTTCCGGCTCAAACGGCGGCACGCTGCTTCCATAGACGCGGCTCTTCCCTTCCGTGGATTTCTCGACGTCGCGAAACCCCGCTTCGCGCAGCACTTCGTTGAGATAACCGAAATCGAATGCGGTGCGGTGCTGCCCGTCGCAAAACACGAAGTTAGAAAACCGGCCACCGAGCGAATCGAAATGGCGCGGGAAAGCATCGTAGAACCAATCGCTGCGCTGCTGTGTGTAGGCGTGAATTGCGCTCTCCAGGCTTGGCACGATGAGCCGGATGCCGCCACCGTTCTTCAACACGCGGGCACATTCGTGGAGCAACAACTTCAACTCGTCCGCGAAGAAGTGCTCGAACATGTGGGTCGAATAGATCGAATCGACCGAGTTCGACCGAAACGGAAGCCCGTTTCTTACATCGAGCCAAACGTCGATTTTATTGAAGGGATTTCCGTCAACATTGAGAAATCCGGCCAGGTATTTTGTGCCGCAGCCGAGGTGAACGTGATTCGCAGCCCCCGCGGGGCGCGGGTTCAGCAAGTAACGACGAAAAATGTAATTCGGGATCGTAGCCTTGGAAATGCCCCAGTAGACCACATCTTTATAACGCTGATGAAGCAACCCATCCTCCGGAAGCGGATATTATATCTCTCGCCACGCCTGTCGCCATATACCGCCGCTCCCACTCATACGACGGCCTGGCGGTAAATCGCGGCCAGCTGTTCCGCTTGATGAGACAACGTCAATTTGTTCAGGATCGTCTGCCGCGCCTCCGCTCCCATGCGCGTGCGCACTTCACTCGAACCCAGCAGAACGGTGAGTCCTGCAACCAGTTCTTCGAGGCTATCGACCGGGATGAGCCAGCCATTCTTGCCGTGCTCAATCACTTCATCGATTCCCTGCCCCCGGCAGGCAAGCACCGGCTTGCCGCTCGACATCGCTTCCAGATACACGCATCCCAAGCCTTCATTCCGGCTGGGCAAAACAAATACGGAACATTCTCGCATCGCCTCGGCAACGCCGGCTCGGCCCAGCCGCCCGGCAAACTGCACTCGCTGTGCAATTCCCAGTTCCCTGGCGAGCGACTCGAAGCGGGCGCGATCCGGCCCATCTCCGATGACCCGGCATCGAAGCGCGGGAAAGATGGGGCTGAGACGCGCGATGGCTTGCAGCACGAGTTCGTGGCCCTTGGCGCGCTGCAAGTTGCCGACCATCAAGACTTCCGGCTCGTGCGGTTCACTCTCGATCGGGGACGGCGAGAACAATGCAGGGTCCGTCCCGTTGTGCACAACCGTGCTGCGCGTTTCCGTGGGGGTTCCACACTTCAGAATTTCCTGCACCTTGCCGCTGATACAAATTACGTTCCGCGCCGCGCCGTAAACGGCGACCGAAACCTGGCGCCGCCAGCCCGCCGGAATCCCTCCCAAAAAGCAGGTGTTAAATACATCGAGCCCGTGGACAGTGACTACAAATGGAATTTTCAATTTCCTGGAAAGCAATGCGGCCGCGTGGCCACAGGGCAAGGCCGCGTGCGCGTGGATCACATCAATCGGCTTCACACCATGCAACTTTCGGACTCGTCCCAACAGGCTCGCGTAGAGAAACTTCCCCGCGCTGGAAAGCCCGAAATTGCCCGGCATCTGCGCATATCGCACCCATTCCGCCGAAGCCACCGGGCTCGGAGCTTTGCGAGCATAGTGCATCGGAGTGGTGGCCATGACGCTGGATTCGATCCCCAACGGTGCCAACTGCGCGAGCGGCTCCGCGATGAAGCAGCCGCTCACTTCATCTCCAACGGAGGGGAAAAACGGCGTGAGTGTAAGGACGTGCAACCTCGAGCCGATCGAAGCCTTTCCCGTTTTCCGGACCGCCGGCTCCCGATTGTCCGCTGGTTCAATGGTTGGATTCAACGTTGCTTCTTCCCATTTCCACAGACGATTTCCACGCCGGTGACGGTCGGCGCGCCGCGCTCTTTCATTCCAACAACCCTTCGCTGCGGGCTTCGCGCAGTTCGTAATCTGCTTCGCCGTTACTTTTTCTCGCCCCGCCGCATCCGCAGATACGCCTGCATCAACGGGCGCAAATCGCCGTCCAGCACGCGATCCACGTCGCCGATTTCGAGTTTCGTGCGGTGATCTTTGATCATGCGGTAAGGCTGCAAGACATAGGACCGGATCTGCGATCCGAAATTGATCTCCAATTTCGAATCTTCAATCTGCTTGGTGACCTCGCGCTTTTTCTCCAACTCGAATTCGTAGATTTTCGAACGCAACATGCTCATCGCCTTCGCTTTGTTCTTGTGCTGCGAACGCTCATTTTGGCAATTGGCCACGAGGCCCGTCGGAATGTGCGTGATGCGCACCGCCGAATCGGTCGTATTGACGTGTTGCCCGCCCTTGCCGCTCGAACGATACGTATCGATCCGAATATCGTCGGGCTTGATATTGACTTCGATGGTGTCGTCAATTTCGGGAGAGACGTAGACGCTGGCAAACGACGTATGCCGCCGCTTCGCCTGATCGAAGGGCGAAATCCGCACCAGCCGATGCACGCCAATCTCGCTCGTCAAATACCCAAACGCATATTGCCCAATCACGCCGAAGGTCGCGGACTTGAGGCCAGCTTCTTCTCCGGGCTGATAATCGTACATCTCGGTCTTGAATCCCTGGCGCTCGGCCCAGCGCAGATACATGCGCAGCAGCATTTCCGCCCAGTCCTGCGACTCGGTGCCGCCCGCGCCCGGATGGATCGTCATGATCGCGTTCAGCGCATCGTGATCGCCCGAAAGCAGGGTCTCGGTTTCGACGCGATCCACCAACTCGCGCAGAGATTCCAAGTCGCGCTGTAAATCGGCGGTGACGTTCTCACCCTCCCGCGCCAGGTCGAAATACGCGGCAATGTCGTCGGAACGGCGCGTCAGATCGCCTTCCAGCGATAATGCGCTTTCCAGGCGCTTGCGTTCGCGCATCACTTGCTGAGATTTTTCAGGATTCGACCACAGATTCGGATGCGCCGCCTGCTTCTCTATTTCGGCGAACTGCTGGCGCAGCTTGCCCGCGTCAAAGATACTCCCGCAGGTCGTGAACCTTGGTCTTTAACGAAGTGTATTGCTGCTCGAGTTCATCCAACATTATTTGTCACTCGGTGTAGAAACTACAAAGCGCATCAGCAGCGCGCCTGCTGAAATTATCGCACACAGATAGGCGAGCCAATCGCCGTGCCGGGTGTAGAACGTGGTGCTGGAACTCAGCGCATACGGAGCCGCCAATGCAGTCCGCATCTTGCGTCCCGTTGCCGCTACGATCCTTCCGTAAGGATCGATCGAAGTCGTCCTCCCGGTATTCGTGGCCGCCAGCAGCCAACGCCCATTTTCGATTGCCCGCATCTGGGTTTCATGCAGATGTTCCCGCCAAGCGCCGCTGTCGCCGTACCACCCGTCATTCGAAATATTCACCAGCACCTGCGCGCCTTGTAGCGGAAACTGCCGCACTTCGTCGGGGAAAATCGACTCATAGCAGATGAACATTCCGATCCGCTCATCCCCCACCTGAAGCGGGGTGCGTGCCGCACCGCGTTGAAACTCTCCTACTTCTTTGGTCAGCCCTCCCGCAAACGCAAACAACTGCGGAAACGGCAGGTATTCGCCGAACGGCACCAGATGCACTTTGTCGTAACGCCCCACCCACTCGCCGTGCGGATTGACCAGTCCCGCCGAGTTAAAAATCCGCGAAGCCTCGCCACCGCTGTGCATCGCCGGCGTGATCCCAATCGATCCCGCCACCACCCACGTCTTCGCCTGTTGCGCCATCGCGCTCACCGCATCGCGAAACAGAGGATCGTTCGTATAAAACGGCGAAGGCGACTCCGGCCACACGATCAAGTCGTAGCTCCCGCCGTCTTTGCCCGCAGCCGGATGCATACTCAGCGTCGTCAGGTCTCGCAGCGTGTCCTGAAAATATTCCCTGGTCCACGTCGCCCCGTCTTGCACGGGAATATTCGGCTGCACCAAAAGCGCCGTGTGATCGGTCGCAATCGACGGAGGCGACAGCAATTGCCCCGCCTGCAAGATCACCGCCGCCCCGCACGCTACCACGAGCAGCCGCTTCCGCCGTTCCTTCGGAGCTAGAAACGCTGCTGCGAACACGCTGTTCACCAGCACGATTTCAAACGAAATCCCGTAAACGCCCGCCAGCGTCGCAATCCGGGTAAGGGCAAGATTCGTCGTCTGCGAATACCCGAGCAACTGCCAGGGAACGGCGGTAAGTCTGGTCCGCAAAAGTTCAACAGCGACCCAAAGAAACGGACTCGCCGCAAGCGCGCGCCGGATCGACTTCACCGACGCCTCAGAGTTCGCTCCAACCGAATCCGATCCGGCAATCAATGCCAGCAGCATTCCAAACAGCCCGTGATAAAGCCCGATGTACATGCAGAACAAAATCAGCACCAGCGCTGCGGCCGGAACGGGCAGCCCGCCATACGAGCGCATGGTATCGAAGATCCAATAGCAGCTCCCGGCCAGCCAAAGAAATCCGCAGACATAGCCGAGCACAAAACCCTGCCAGGGCGTGGCGGGCAGCAGCCGGGTCGAGCCATCCAGTTGCAGAGTGTCGGGAGCACGCGCCCGCAAGATCGCGACAATCAGCGGTGCAACGGCAATCCACGACAGCCAATAAAGATTCGGCAGCGGAAAAATCGCGATCTGTAAGCCCGCTGACAGCACCACCAGACGCCACGCACTCGAGGAGATTCGTCGCACACGCCAGCATAGCAAAGTCGCTCGATCCGTTTGCGCAAGACTCGTCGCCTGCACAACACTCAAATTACGAATTGC
>JAYUJG010000320.1:0-7244 GCA_043765355.1 Acidobacteriaceae bacterium
AAACTTATTCTGATGGGCGGCAGTTACGGCGGCTACATGACGATGATGGGCGTCACCAAGGCTCCGGAAGTATGGGCAGCCGGCGTGCCGATTGTGCCGTTCGTGAACTGGTTCACCGAGATTCAGAACGAAGACCCTGTCTTGCAACAAAGCGACCTTGCGACGATGGGCGATCTGGTAAAGAACAAAGCGCTCTACGAAGATCGTTCACCCATCAATTTCGTGGACAAAATCAAAGCGCCGTTGTATTTGTTAGCGGGCGGGAACGACCCTCGATGCCCGAAGACCGAAGCGCAGCAGGCGGTCGATGCGGTCAAGAAGCGCGGCGGAGTCGCCGAATTCAAGGTCTATGAAAATGAAGGCCACGGCTTCTCCAAAGTCGAAAATCAGATTGACGCCTACAAGCGCGTAGCTGACTTTCTGAAAGCGCATGTGCCGCCCGCGGATTGCGGTTGCTCGTTGAACGAATGACTTTGAATGAACAACTATGAATGAATAACTTCGGTGTGGCAGGACTCCAGCCCCGAAGGGGCGAAATATGATAGCCCAGGGCGTAAGCCTTGGGTCGAACCGCGAAAAAGCGCCGAGTCCCGGAGGGACGGCACGATCTCTCACGCACCCTTCTTTGCGCTTCCGCGCAAAATAAATCGGTAAACGTCCCGTCTGTCCCCAGGTTCTACCCTAGCCGCCACGCAATCCCCCGCTCCGCCCCCGTCAGTTGGAAGAGAGCTTCCGTATAGGCTTCAAGCTCCGCGGGTTTGCGAGAACTTTCCTCATTACTCGGCTCATTACTCTGATCATTATCCCACCCCGTAAACCCATGATGCCAGTCCCGGGCGCGAACCTGAGGTCAGAAGTGATTATTGTTGCGCCGAGTGTCTGGTGGTGCCGTGTTTTTTCGCGGCTTCCAGGCGGAGCATTACCATGTACAACACAATGCCCAGGTTGACCACGACAATCAACGCTCGAAACCACGTCGGCCGGTGAAATAAGTCGACGGCTTCGAAGGGAATGTAGAGCGTGCCTGATGCGATCGCGAGCCACTCCGCCCACGGGCAGATGTACCACAAACCGTAGGCCTCGACGAAGCGAAGGGTTACATAGATCGCGGCGATCACGGCAATCTTCCACAAGCGCACGTCGCTGACCCGATACACCAGATCGATGAAGACACCGACCAGACGATGGTTGGGATTGAAGTGGAAAAACTCCAGGAAGCTTTCCGTCACTCCCCAAATATCTTTGTGCCGCATGGAGAAGATACCGAGACCGGCGAAAACGACGAGGATCCCTTTGGTGAACTCAAGGGTGGCAACGGTGCGCACGCCTTTGATGTGTCCGGGATCGTGAAGTGTGGGATGCATTTTAGAGGAGGCCGGTTAGGGAATCACGTTTGCTCGCGAACACTGGCGCGCAGTTCCCCGGCGATTTCCAACGCCGCTTTATGGGCAGCTTCGCCCTGCGTAACATCGAATGAGATCGCGCCGACCCGAGCGTGTCCACCGCCGCCGTAGCGCTCGCACACTCGGGCGAGGTTTACCGTTGGCGGACGCTTCGACCATGGATTTGATCCTACCGAGACCTTCACGCGGAATGAACTCTTGCTGATGCCGACGCTGTAAATCGAATCGGGATGCAGATAGTAGGGAACGAATTTGTTGTAGCCTTCGAGGTCGAGGTCGGAAATGTCGAAGAAGATCGTGCCGTCCTTTTCTTCGGTGCGCTGCCGCAGAATATCCACCGAACGACGATGACGATCCAGCAGCGGCGGCAGGACGGCGGCGACGAATGGTTCTTCGAGAATGCTGGCGAGAGACTGGTAGACGAGCAGAGGAATCATCGTTTTGACGAAATTGCGGTCGGTGGAAGCCTCGATGGCCATGGTCAACTTCATCGCGGGAGCCTGCATCTCGACTGCCGATTTGGCGTCTGCGTATTGGGCCGCGTCGACGATGTCGGTCCAGTGAACCAGTTCGGCCACCGGGCGCGGATCGAAGCCGAAATGCTTTTCCGCAATCATCGCGATGAAACTGGTGCAGGATTTGAAGTTGGGATCGTAGAACTTGCGACCGCTTTGATCCTGTTTGAAATGCGCGGCGTCTTCCGGCGAAAGAAAGGCGCTCTCGTGGTGATCGAACCACCAGGTAATTTTGGGCGAGCTGGAGTATTTGAAATCGACGATGGCGTTCTCGTCGCCGTCAAACTGCTTCTCGTCAAACAGCGCGCCGGCGCGATGCAGCAAGCCGGAATAAACGAAGTCCACGTCGCCGCGGATTCGTTCTTTATAGAAACGGTAGAACAGAGCGGCCGAGGACGCTCCGTCAAAACACTTGTCGTGATAAAAAACCCGCACTCGCAAATTGGCTTCCCTTCCCGCTTCTTCGGGTAGTGTGTGGTGAAAAACTAATAGAGTTGCTGGTTTGGGGAGTTATGTCAAGGCGGATATTTGGGCTTCGTTCACTTTTTCCGCCTGCGAATCTTGAAGTCGAAACTGACAACACCGTTCTGGTCGCGCAACGCGACGATGGAAATGTTGCGGGTCACGTTGTATTCCACCTGGATGATCTGCTGGGTAGAGACTGCGACGTTGGTGCTGTAGGTAACGGTGAGATTGTTGGCTACCTGCTGTTCGATGGTGACCTGCGGGCCGCGGACGACGTTGGTTTCACTGGCCAGGCCTTGCGGATCGATCTTGACGCGGCTGGCTCCGAACAGGCGCTGCAGGCGGCTGTTGACGGTGCTGTTGAGGGCTTCGTTGATCAGCAGGTTCGAGGCTTCGCCGCCGAATCCGAAGGATCCGCCGGAGTTGGCTGCGGCCGATTCTTCGCGGGTGCGGCCCAGAGCCAATAGGGCGATGACGTCGGCCTCGGGAAGTTGCGGCTCGGATTGCCAGGTGACTTTCAATCCGTTGGTGACGCTGGCGTCGCCGCGGAATTGCACCGTGATGTCGTAATCGCGCACGCGCGTGGTCGCGGTCATGTCGATGACGGGCTGCGTCTTGGCTGGGTTTGCGAAGGTCACATCGCCGCGTTCCAGTTTGTATTTCGTGCCGTTAAAAGAAATTTCACCTTCCAGCACTTCGACCCTGCCCAAAATCGCCGGACGATCGGCGGTGCCGCGCACTCTCAAGTCCGCGTTGCCCGAGAGTCTGGCGATGGCCGTCTGCATTTGCAATTCGGGCGTGGTCACAACGTGAACGTCGAGCTTCAGACGGCTTGCGAGAGTGTCTCCCTGGGCGAACACGCCGCCCTGCTTGCTTTTCTCGATATAGGCGCCGAAGTCGAAGCCGGGCGTGACCGCGAGCTTGGTGACGACGACATCGCCGCTCAGCAAAGCTGCGTTAGTAGAGCCAGTGAGGCGGAGATCGGCATTCGCCGTCGAACTGACTCCCGGCGGATAGCGCAGACGAACGTCGTGCGCGGTCGCTCCGAGATCGAGAAGCAAACTTCCGCCATTCTGATAGGTTGCGGAACCGGTCAGGGCGATGGTGCCGCCACCAGTGGTGCCGGTGAGTTTCTCGATCTGAATGCGGTTGCGGTCGAACACCAGGACGCCGTTCAGACCGCTGAGGCCGCTGGGAAAATCGTTGTGGCTGACGAAGGTGTTCTTCACTTCGAGGCGGCCTTGCAGCACGGGCTGCGCGATCGTGCCAGCAGCGTTAAGGTCCACATTGAGCGTGCCGCGCGCCAGAATTTTTGGATTGAGAGTCTGCATCAGCGCCATGTCGATGGAGCCGTCCATGCGTAGGTCGAGTTCCTGCGCGCCGCTCAAATGGGCGCGGCCGTGGGCGGTGAAGTCGGTCCCACTGCCCGCGAGGTGGAGTTGCTCGATTGTGACCGTCCGATCCGCCACCTCGAAGCGAATGGGTTCGACACTATGAATTTGCACATGCCCGAGGTCGGCACGGAAAGCCTGAATCTCGGCCGACGCGATCAAATCGCGGGGAGAGCGCAAAGGTCCGCGGACGTGGAGAGTTCCATCGAGCGGCGCATGTCCTGTGACCTTGCCTGGCAGGTAGGTGCGCAGCAGCCAATCGATATCGACGTGGTGAAAGGCCAGGTTCAAATCCGCGGGGAAATCATGATCCAATCCGACAGTTCCCTCGATTTTGAGGTCGGCCTTGTCGAAGTCGGAATGCGCTTTGAGATCAAGCTGCCGTCCATGAGTAACCGCGTCGATGTAAAAATCGCCGGCTCGTTCTTTGTCCACGGCGAGGTCTTTGAGATGAATATGCGCGTCGAGCGATGGCTGCTCGATCGTTCCACTGGCTCGGGCGGTGAAGTCCGCGACGCCGTCGGCAGAGATACGGCCGGTCTGCAGGCGCGGAAAGCGGGCCAGATTGAGGTTGCGTCCGGAAAGGTTCACGATAAACTGTCGGCTCGAAATGTTGAAAGCGGCATTGCCGGAAAGCGGCGCGTCGTAGGCGCTGGCGTCGATGTTATTGCACTGAATCTCATCGCCCGCGAGTCGCAAATCGCTCTTCAAAAGAGGAACGCCAACTCCGTAGACCGTTCCATTGCGTATTTCTACGTGACCATCCCCGCGAGGATTGTCGAGCGTTCCTGAAATCGAAGCGGCAACATCCAAATCGCCAGCGCGAGTGTCGGCGAGTGGCGGAGTAGCTCCGGCGAGTTGAGCAAACTCGGCCACGTCGGCGTTGCGCAGATCGAAGTGCAAAGTAAAAGGATTGTCCTTGTGAAGCGCGCCGTTTACAAGACTAAAACTAACATCAAAGTGCGCCGTGGTGTGACCGTGAATGAGCGAGCTGTTGCGCGCCGAGAAATGATTGGCCGAGTACTGCACGGTGGTAGTGAGCGCATCCCAGTGAACCGCACGGGAAGAAACTCGTTCGGTTGCGGGCAACGTGGTATCAAAGTCGTAGACCTCGAGATTTCCGTTGATCGAGAATGCGGAGAGCTTGCCGCTCGCGGTACCAGCCAAACTCGCCCAACCGTGAACCGCAAACGGCAAATGCGGAGATCCGTAGAGGGCCTCGATCAGCGGATTCAATTCCTTCAGATTGTGGCTGCTGATTGAAAAGCGCAGTGACGACGAAGCGTCCAGGTTGCCCGTAGCAGTGATATCAGAACCTGCGGTTGCGGCTTGAAGTTGGCTGACATCCAGCTCGTCGCGCGATCCGCGATAAATGGCGTCGACCTGGCCGCTCACAGGGATCTCGCCTGGGGCTGCATTCGGCGGCGCCGAAATGGCGATTTTGAAGTGCGTCTCGGCGTCGCGGATCGAACCCACCCAGACCATATCAACATTGCCACTCGCGTTTCCTGCAAGTGCAAGTCGATCCAGCGGAAGCTTCTTCGAGCTCAGAAGTTGCAAAGCAGGCAGCAGCGGAAAGCCAGCCAATTGCAAACGAACCGAGCCGCGCTGCATACTTCCCGGCGCAACCTTCCCAATCCCAGGCCGCCGCGCAGGAGTTGGCGGAGATTCCAGAGAACTCTGCCAGTTGGCTACGTCGACGTCGCCCTGCACGTCGCCACCGAGAAGGTTGGCTTTGATCGAGAAAAGATGGAAGCGTTCCGGAGTGACGGCGAAACTGGCATTCATACGGCCATTGCGCATCGACAACTTCCCGTTCGCCCATTCGATGTCTTTGCCTTGCAATGTTCCCTGCGTCGAAAACGTCTGCAAATTCCAGGAACCTTTGCCTTCAAACTGCGCCGTGCCGCGGCGAACCTCGGACTGGCGCGCCAGCGCCGCGATTTCGCCGAAATCAGCGACGCCTTTGAAATCGCCGCTTACTTGGGGATTGTGAAAGTCTTGCAGGCGGCCGGAGAAATGTATTTCAGATTTACCGGAAGTGACGGCGAGATGGGCGATCTCGACGCGTGCGCGAGACAGCAACAGAGAAGCATCGGCCTTCCACACGAACGAGGGATAGCGCTGAATGCCGGTGGCTACGCTGCCAACGACGACGTGAGCTTCGTACTGACGCCGCAGGAAGGAATAGTTCATCAGCAGCGCCAGATCGCGCGCAGCGAATTCGAATGGCAGTTTCTTGTCTTGCCACTGGAGTTCTCCGCGCTGCACCTCGAGATGCGAAACGGAAAGCGCGATGAGCTCTTCAATCGGCCCTCTTCCGGAAGAACTTCCGTAAGAAATGGCCGACGCAGGTATGGGAGCGTTGGTGGTGCCGTCGGGATAGTCGATGATGTGAACTACGGGATGATCGAGCGCCAGGGAATGCAATCCGACGGTGGTGCTGAAGATCGAAATGATTTTCAGTTCCGCTTGCAGACGGTCGACTTGCAGAAAGGACGCTTGATCGGCGGCCTCGCGGCCGTGAATCGTCAGGTTGCGGGCATCCACGCGCAGGCGGAATGGAATGGTGTGAAGCTCTCCGAGTTCGACGCGGCCGCCCGTCATTTTTTCAATCGAAGCGACGACTTTGCGGCGAACCATTCGCTGAAAGGAATCGGTGGTGACGTACCAGCCGAGCAGGCTGAATCCAACCAGGCTGAACAGGCAAAACCAGAGGAAGAGTCGGAGGAGAATGCGGCGGCGCTGCACGGGAACGGGCTCGTGTGAGTGCGGGTTGGAATGCTCGGGCGATCGCCCGCTAGTTTGTTCGTTGGCTCGTTCGGTCGTTTTTTCAGTCAACGGTTCCGCTCGCCGGCGCTGGATTCAGGCGTCACGATCTGGCTCCCGGAACGCAAGCTTGCCAGCCATCCAGAGAGCAGCTCGTTCATCTTTCGCTCGGCCAGCAAATCTTTAATTTTGCCGAATACTTCCGTCAATGGCGTCGCGTGATTTCCGGCGCGCTTCATTTCCGGCAGCAGTTGATCGTTGTAATAGGCTTCAACCGCCTTCTGATCGACTTGAATCGATGGACGCAGACGGTCTTCCACCAGTCGCATGAGCTGAATCTGGTCCGCCAGATGTTTTTCAAGAGCGCTCTGGCTCAGGCCGTAGCGTTGCAGCTTGGCGCGCCATCCTTCGTCTGTCGAGCAATCGGGGTGGATCTTGCGAAGTTCCGCGACGCGGCCTGCAATCTGGTCGGCTGGCGCCGGCTGAGACGGGCGAACTTGTTCGCGGAGCAACTCCTGATCGATCAGGCGATCGAGCGATGCCTTGCGTTCTTCCGCGGTGAACGAATCGGAATCGCGGGCGTTCGAAAAGGCCTCAAAGTTCAGTTCCTCTTCCCAATCGCTCTGCAACACCACATGGCCGTTCACGTTGGCCACGACGCGATCGACGATCTGACCGCCGAATGCCCAACTCGACAAGGA
>JAYUJG010000321.1:0-3511 GCA_043765355.1 Acidobacteriaceae bacterium
GTAACCAGCTCGAGAAAAAACTGCTCCAGCGGATGGGACTCCGGTATCATTCGAGGCTCCTCCGGGTAACCCGCGTCCTGTATGGGATCGCGCCTACTAGTATGTAGGTTGCGGGTAGTGTGGCGTGTAGTTGTATGTGGAGGCAAGTAACTTACGTAAGACTATTGACGCATTCTTTCGATAGGGCACATCGGTGCTACGAAACGCTTGTAAGTATTTGAAATTGGCAGCCGCGGATGGCGGGTGCTAATCGCAGGAGAGCTGCAACGACACTGTCAGGAGGCAACGTGGAGCGCAAGTACATTTCCAGTGGCGTGCACTGGGAGCCGTGACCTGCCCCCCGCAAACCGCGCACGAGTGAGTATGATTTCACATCGCGGAAAGGGGAAAGGGAATGTCGAAGAGCAAGCACACGGAGGCGCAGATGATTGGGGCGCTGAAGCAGTTGGAAGCGGGTCGGAAAGCGGAGGACATGGCGCGGGAAGTGGGAGTGTCGAAGCACACGATTTACGCCTGGAAAGCGAAGTACGGCGGGATGGATGTGAGCGAGGCGCAGGAAGCCAAGCAGATGCGGGACGAGAACACGAAGTTGAAGAAGCTGGTGGTGGATCTGAGTTTGGACAAAGAGATGCTGAAAGCGGTGATTGCAAAAAACGGATGGAGCTCGTAGACCGGCGGTCGGACGCGAGCTGGCTGCGGGAGGGGTATGCGGTCAGTGAGCGCCGGGTTTGTGGGCTACTGGGGATGGCGGCATCGAGTTATCGTTATGGAACGAAGCGGTCGGATGAGCCGTTGCGGGCGCAGTTGGTGGAGCTGGCGCGAGAGAAGCCGCGCTACGGGTATCGGCGGTTGCAGGTTTTGCTGCAACGCCAGGGAGAACGAGTGAACCACAAACGCGTGCATCGGGTGTACCGGGAGGCGGGGTTGGCGCTCCGGCGGAAGAAGCGGAAGCATTGTCGGCGCGAGGGCAAGCCGCTGCTGGAGCGGAGTTCGGCGAACCAGGAGTGGGGATTGGACTTTGTGCACGATGCGGTGCAATGCGGGCGGACGATCCGGGTGCTGACCGTGGTGGACGCTTACACGCGGGAGTGTCTGGCGTTGGAAGTGGATACGAGTTTTGCGAGTCGAAGAGTCACGCGAGTTTTGGAACAGATCGTGGCGGAACGGGGACTGCCGCAAGCGATCCGCTGCGATAACGGGCCGGAGTTCACGAGCCGTCATTTTCTGGCGTGGTGCGTGGAGCGGGGGATCGAGTTGGTGCACATCCAGCCCGGGAAGCCGACGCAGAACGCGTATGTCGAGAGTTTTAACGGACGGCTGCGGGAAGAATGTTTGAACGTGAGCTGGTTTCAGAACTTATTCGAGGCGCGGCGGCAGATCGCGGCGTGGCGGCAGGAGTACAACGAGGAGCGTCCACACAGCAGTCTGGGGTATCGGACGCCCAGGGAGTTTGCGGGGCAGGTTCGCGGCATGAGCTGTGGAAAAGACGGCGATGAAGCTGCCTTGGAAAACGCTAAAGAACGCGTTTCCCACTTTCCCACAGCTCCGGCGGCGGGTGGTGAATTTGAATCAAGTTGTCGTATTCTGCCGTGAACGGATTCGGGGGGCAGGTCAGCCGATGGTGGGCTATTCTCGGGCGGTGCCGATTGGGCCGCATGTACATGGGTCGGGCACGACGGCGACGAAGGATGGCGAAATCGCCGGCATTGGTGATGTGTACGCGCAAGCTGTGCAGACGTCGCACAACATCGAAACCGCACCGGCGAGCGCCGGTGCTTCGCTGAAAGATGTGATGCGTACTCGGATCTATGTGACCGACATTCGCGAATGGGAGAAAGTCGGGAAGGCTCACGGCGAGGTTTTCCGCGAGATTCGTCCGGCCACATCCAAGGTTGAGGTGGGCGGGCTTGTGAGTTCGGAGATGCTGGTGGAAATCGAAGCAGACGCATTCGTGAGGGAGGGGTAGAGCGATGAAAATTCTTCGTGGATTGGCAGCATACATATTTTTGATCAGCGTGCTTGCGGTGGCGCAGCAGGTCACCGTTGTGCGCGCGGGCGTTTTGATTGATGGCAAATCGGACGTCCCCAAGCACGACCAGGTGATCATGATCCGGGGCAACAAGATTGAGAGCGTCAGCGACACAGCAAGCGCGAAGATTCCAGAAGGCGCAACGGTTGTCGATCTTTCCCATGCAACTGTGCTTCCTGGATTGATTGATTCGCACACGCATATTTTTTTGCAAGGGGAAGTCCCCGCGGATGGCGGATATGACATCCAGTTGTTGAAGTATCCGTTGGCTTACCGGGCAGCTCGCGCCACGGTGGCGGCGAGGCGCGCCCTCGAGCAAGGCTTCACAACCTTGCGCGACGTAGAAACGGAGGGAGCTGGCTACGGAGACGTCGGCATCAAACAGGCAATCGAGGAAGGATACATTCCCGGGCCGCGCCTGTTCGTGGTGACGCGCGCGATTTCCACGACAGGCGGATATCCGCTCGAGGGCTATGCGCCGGAAATCGAAGTTCCCAAGGGCGCGCAGTTGATTGATGGTCCAGTTGAGGCGCGCAAGGCCGCGCGACAACAACTCGAGCACGGCGCCGACTGGATCAAGGTGTACATGACGCATCGGTCATGGATTGGCAAGAACGGGGAACTGGTCTCGCAGCCAACGCTGACGCTCGAAGAAATCCAGGCCATCACGGACGAGGTGCACGGCTGGGGCAAGAGGGTGGCGTGCCACGCCTACAGCGGCATCGGTTTGTACCGCGCAATCGAGGGCGGCTGTGACTCCATCGAGCATGGTCTCGACCTCGACGACAAGGCGCTCACTCAAATGGCCAAGCAAGGCACCTGGTACGTTCCCACGATCGCGGTGTACTACGGGGATTGGGCTGCGGAGAATACGCCGGATGGGCAAAGAGATCGCAAACGCGCCTCGGTCCACGAAGAGTCCTTCAAGAAAGCGCTCAAGGCGCATTTGAAGATTGCGTTTGGCACAGACATTGGCGGAATTCCGTGGACGCAGCCGATTGCGCAGGAATTTTCCTACATGGTGAAGTTCGGCATGACGCCGATGGACGCCATTCGCAGCGCCACATCGCGCGCGGCGGAACTGCTCGACCGGCAGGGGCAGCTGGGAGAGATTCGCGCTGGCGCGGTGGCGGATCTTGTGGCCGTGGACGGCGATCCACTCGCGGATATCAAGGAGCTGGAACGCGTGCGCTTCGTCATGAAGGACGGGAAGGTCTTCAAGAACGAGTCGAGCAAGTAAGCAAGACGCACGTGACAAAATGACTTCGAGTCCGGCGCGGCGGGGGCTTATAATTTCGCTGATTCTTCCCGGAAGAGCAGGAGTGTATGTTGCGAAGTTCCAGCCCGTTGCAAAAAACGATTGCCATTGTACGCATCCTGACAGCGATCATTTTTATTCTTTTCGGCCAGTACAAACTCTTTACGCCGGCGTTCGCGCACGGCGGATTCGAGCAGTACGTGTCCGGTTTCGTCCAGACCCAA
>JAYUJG010000322.1:0-11826 GCA_043765355.1 Acidobacteriaceae bacterium
ACTCTGACCGTGGCATCGTCGAGCGTTGCCTTCTTCGACACTCTTCCGGGGAAGCTGAGTTTTTCTTTTAAGACTGGCGGCACGGCCACCTCGCAGCCCATTCAAATCCGCAACGGCGGATCAGGCACTATGAACTGGACGCTCACGGCCAGCACCGCGGATGGGGGACACTGGTTGAGCGCGTCCACTTCGAGCGGCGTGGCGCCATTCACCACGAGCATCATCGTTACCGCAGCCGGCCTTCCCGGCGTCGGTTCCACTCCGGGCACTTACGTCGGACAGTTGAACTTCCAGACTTCAGGAGACAGCATCACCGTTCCAGTAGCGGTCACGGTGGGACCCTCGGTGTTTGTGCAAGTCAACCCACTGAGTTTCACTACACCGTTTGGCGGCGCAAATCCGCTGACTCAGATCCTGAATATGGACACTACCGATAACTCTGCCATCGGCTTTACCCCGGTAGCCGCCACATCCAACGGAGGCAACTGGCTTTCGGTTTCTCCGAATAATCTCGATTGTTGCAACACGCCCCATGCGGTTGCGGTCAGCGTCACGGTTGGCACGCTTGCGGCGGGCACCTACACCGGAGAAGTCACAATCTTCCAATACGCCAATCCTTCGATGTCGATGACGGTGCCAGTGACCCTGACGGTCGCGCCCTCCAGCGCGGCATTTTTTGCGGACCTCCCGGGTGCGCTCACTTTCTCTATGAAGACCAGCGGCACCGCGATTTCATCGCAAGTCATCCAGGTTGGAGGAGCGGGCTCCGGCGCGTTGAATTGGACTGTCACCCCCACCACGGCGGACACCGCCAACTGGCTGACAGTGTCGTCCTCGAGCGGGACTGCACCATCGCTTGTCACAATTGGCGTCACCGCCAGCTTGCTGCCCGGTGGCGGCGCGATCGCAGGCACCTATCTTGGACAGTTACTATTCCAGACGCCCGGAGACACGACTACGATTCCGGTCGCCGTCACCGTTGGCAATCCTGCGCTTGAGCAGGTAAACGCGATCAAATTCACCATGCCCTTCGGCGGATCGAATCCGGTGCCGCAGATTCTTACCATCGAGACCAACAATAACGCCGCCGTCGGCTACACTCCCGTTGCCTACACCAGCACCGGGGGCAACTGGTTGTCGGTCTCGCCCAGCAACCTGGATTGCTGCAACACTCCGCATCCGGTTACGGTCAGCGTCAACGCCAGCACACTGGCCGCGGGAACGTATACCGGAGAAGTAGCAATCTATCAATACGCGAATCCACAGATGTCGATGACCGTTCCGGTTACATTGACCATCGAGTCGTCGGGGACGTTTTTCAATACCCTGCCCGGCGCGCTCAGCTTTTCATTCGCGACCAACGGTACGGCGACGTCGCAAGTAATCGAAATTGGAAACGGCGGCAGCGGTACATTGAACTGGACCGTCACGCCCTACACATCTGACGCCGGCAACTGGCTGAAGGTGTCTTCTTCCAGCGGAACCGCTCCTGCGCTCGTCACGGTGGAAGTCACGGCGAGCCTGCTGCCGGGCGGCGGCGCAATCGCCGGGAGCTATCTTGGGCAACTGCTTTTCGAAACCGGCGGAGACGTCACCAGTATTCCCATCACCGTCACCGTGGGAACCGCCGTATTTGAGCAGGTGAATCCCATCAGCTTTACCATGCCCTTCGGCGGCGCGAACCCGCTGCCTCAAGTCCTGGCCATTGAGACGACCAACAACTCCGCGATCGGCTTCACTCCGGTAGCCATTGCCACGGGCGGGAACTGGTTGTCGGTCTCTCCCAATAACCTTGACTGCTGCAACACGCCCCATACGGTGACGGTTAGCGTCAACGCCAGCACGCTTGCGGCGGGAACCTATATAGGAGAGGTGACGATCTATCAGTACGCGAATCCGTCCATGTCGATGACGGTGCCGGTCACGCTGACCATCGAGTCATCCGGAGCGTTCTTCGCGAATCTGCCCGGCGGGATGGGCTTCTCCATGCAAAAGGGTGCCCAGGCGGTGACGCCGCAAAATCTCCAGATCGGCAACGGCGGCACGGGAACGCTGAAGTTTTCGATCACGCCGACTACAGCCGATGGGGGCGCGTGGCTAAAACCTTCGGTCGTCTCGGGCACGGGGCCAAAGACGATCACGGTGTCGATCGTGCCCGTAAATTTGCCAGGCGCAGGGCAGATCCCCGGCACCTACGTCGGCCAACTTCTGCTCGAAGCCGGAACTGACACCACTACCATCCCGGTGACCGTCACGGTGGGGGACGGAGTGCTCACGCAATTGAATCCGCTGAACTTTGAGATGCCGTTTGGCGGAGCGAACCCGCTGCCGCAGATCCTAACCGTCGCTACCAATGACGTGGCCAAGATTGTCGGCTTCACTCCGATCGCCTCGACCGGCACGGGTGGCGCGTGGCTGTCGGTCTCACCCGCCAACCTGGATTGCTGCAACACGCCTTATCCACTGACGGTTAGCGTCAATGCGAGCACCCTTGCTGCCGGAAGCTATACGGGGGAAATTGCAATCTACCAGTATGCGAATCCGCAGTTGCTGACGACCGTTCCAGTCACGCTCACCGTGGTCGCCAGCAGTGGGGCGTTTTTCGACAACCTGCCCGGCCAGACAACTTTCTCGTTGACGCCGAGTGGCGCGAATCCGCCGTCTCAAACCATTCAACTTGGCAACGGCGGCGCGGGGACACTGAGTTGGAGTGCTTCCACTAACACCGCGGACACGGGCAAGTGGCTCAAGGTTGTACCTGCCAAGGGAACGAACGCGGGAAGCTACGCCGTGTCGATTACCGCCAAGAGTTTGCCCGGAGGCGGAAAACTGGCGGGCACCTTCCTCGGACAGCAAGTGCTTAAAGCGACGACAGGCCTGGTCACGATTCCTGTCGTGGTGACGGTCGGCAATCCAGTCTTTGTTCAGCTTCCGACAGTTACGTTCAACACCACCCGGGGCGTGAATCCCGCGCCGCAGGTGATCGCCATAGCCAGCACGGGCACTGCGATGGGCTTCACGCCCATCGCGAGATCGGGCAAAGGCGGGAACTGGCTGTCGGTTTCTCCGTCGAACCTCGACTGTTGCAACACGCCGTCAAACATTACGGTCAGCGCGAATGCCAGCGCGCTCGCGGCGGGAACTTACTTCGCAAACGTCAACGTCATCCAGTATGCGAATCCGGGACAGTCGATGACCATCCCGGTAGTTCTCAACGTAGCCGCTGCTTCCGAGTAGACAGTGGGAAAATGGCACGAGGTGTTTACAAACGGCGGCAGGGGAAGGGGGCGGAGCCACGAGATTGGTGCGTGGCCCCGCTCTGCGCCGTTCCGGTTTGGCGAAAGCGAAACAACTCCGAGACCACGGCTATATCCCAGCCTTCTCCGTGCTGAATTGCAGCACCGGTACGGTGTGATAGTGCTTTCCGGCCTTCAGTTCCGTCGATGGAAAGTCAGGATGATTCGGAGAGTCGGGAAAATGCTCGGTCTCCAGACAAAATGCAAAACGTCGGCCATAGGCGCGTCCCGACTTACCGACGAGAGTTCCGTCGAGAAAATTTGCGGTATAAAATTGCACTCCCGGCTCAGTCGTCAAGACCCGCAAGATGCGGCCCGAGGTTGGATCCTCCGCGGTTGCCGCTTGGAATAATTCGCCTTCGGACTTCCGGTCCAGCACCCAATTGTGATCATAGCCACTGCCAAGGCGCAGTTGCCCATCGTCGGCACCGATGCGGGCGCCGATCGCTTAGCTTCGACTTAGGAAAGATCTTTCCCAGCTTCGAATCCGACAAGAGGCTACTGGAAAAGGCGTGAAGTGAAAAGAAGAAAATCTGGCGGAATAGTTGAAATCGAACGGGCGCTTCGCATTAGTCTTCGAGTCGCGGCAAGGTCTTCAACACTTCGGTGGCTCGCGGACGGTTCAGCAGCAGATCGTCCTTGCGGATTTTTCCGTCGCGGAAGACGAGCACCCGCTTGGCGAATTCCGAAATGTCGTGTTCGTGAGTGACCAGCACGATGGTCAGACCCGTGTCGTTCAAATTCTGAAAAATCTCCATAATTTCGACAGCGGTGCGGCTATCGAGATTTCCGGTGGGCTCATCGGCCAACAGGATGGAAGGATGATTCACCAGCGCCCGCGCGATGGCGACTCTTTGTTGCTGGCCTCCAGACATCTGCGACGGAAAATGTTGGGCACGATCGGCCAGACCGACCATGGTCAACGCCTCGGAGGCGCGGCGGCGACGCTCGAGCTTGTCAATCTTCGTGTAAAGCGTGGGCAACTCAGTATTTTCGAGAGCCGTGGTGCGGGAGAGCAGGTTGAATCCCTGGAAAACGAATCCGATTTTCTGGTTTCGGATGAAGGCCAGGGCCTTTTTGTCGTGCGACGAAACATCGATGCCTTCGAGAAAATAGGATCCCGAGGTGATGCGATCGAGGCATCCCAGCATGTTCATGAAGGTGGACTTGCCGCTGCCGCTGGCGCCCATGATGGCGACGAATTCGCCGCGTTGAATTTGGAGGCTCACACCGCGGAGGGCATGAACGCGCGTTTCGCCGAGTTCGTAGTATTTGTGCGCGTCTTCGACGCGAATGACGGCGCCTGCCGCCGAGGGCGTGAGCGTAGCTCCGGTATGCGTTGCATCGGGTTGGTTGCCAGGTGGCGATGCCATGAATGGTTTCGAAATTGCCGATTGCTAGTGCCGCAGGGTGCCCGGTGATTGTGTTTTCGAAGTCACGGACCGGATAATCACGTCGTCGCCTTCTTTCAGATCGCCCTTAAGCACGGCACCAACTTCCGTAAACGCGTGGTCGGTGATGCCGAGAGAAATCTTTACCGGCTCCATCGATTGATCGGGAAGCAGTTTCCAGACGACGGCGGTCTCTGCTTTCGGAGCGCGAGGGAGATTCTGTGCGCTGATGCCGGCTGCGGGCTCGTCGGCAGCGGATTTACCGGCGGGGCGCTGTTCTTCCGCTCCTTCAATACCGTAATGCCGGTATAGGGCCAGGACTGCTTCCGTGGTCATCGGGGGCTTGTAGCGTAAGGCGGTGTTGGGCAGCTTCATCGCGTTGATGGCGGTCGCTACCGGGATCGTGACGTACGCCGTCATGCCGGGGAACAACTTCAACTCTGGATTCGCAAATTCGATGATCGTGTCGTAGGTGACCACGCTCTGCACGGTGGTCGGGTTCATGCGAATCTGGCTGACCAAGCCCTGGAAGGTTTGCTTGGGCAGGGCGTCAACCTTGAAGGTGACCACCTTCCCCATCTTGATATTGTCGACATCGGATTCGTCGGTTTTGGCGTAGACCCACATCTTGGTGAGATCCTGCGCGATGGTAAAAATGGTGGGTGCCTGCAGAGACGCAGCGACGGTTTGCCCGACATCGACGTTGCGCGCGACCACGGTGCCGTCAATCGGAGAGCGAATCACGGTGTAATCGAGACTGGTTTGAGCCACAGTAACGGCAGCCTCTTTCTGACTGATCTGCGCCTCGGCCTGGGTGATATTGGCAGAGGCGCCGCCGACTGATGCCGTGGCGGCATCGTAATTCGATTTGGCCAGGTCCAATTGCTGCTGGCTCATGACGCCATCCCGGGTCAAGCCAACGGCGCGATCATAGTCGGCTTTGGTCTGCACCAATCCAGCTCTAACTTTTTCCAGATTGGCCCGGGCGGCGAGCAGGTTGGCCTGCGCGTTTTTCAAATCGGCGGTCGCCTGCAGCACGGCACCCTTAAACAGCGCCGGATCGATGAGAGCCACGACGTCGCCTTTGTGAACGCGGGAATTAAAATCGGCATTGAGTTTTGCAATCGTTCCCGAGACTTGCGAACCCACCTGGACGGTGATCACCGAGTTGATGGTCCCAGTGGCCTCGACCACGTCGTGGATGGATCCGCGCTCGACCTTTGCGGTGAAGTGCTGGGCCTGCGCGCCGCGGTTCAGGCCGAGCGCGACGAACAGAGCAGCCACCGCCACAACCCCCGCCAAGATAAACCACTTCCGTTTCGTTTTCATGCACCGCCCTGGAATGCAAACCTGTAAAAACTTTTATTCGTACCGCAGCGCCTCGATGGGGTCCAGCAATGACGCCTTGCGCGCCGGGTAGTATCCAAAAAACACTCCCACGGCGACCGAGAACATGGCGGCGACGAGCACCGACTCCAGAGACATCTCGATCGGCCACCCCAAAGTCTGACCCACCATGTAGGATCCGAGGACTCCAAACAATACACCCGCAGCTCCTCCGACGAGGCTGAGCATGATCGATTCTCCAAGGAACTGAAGCTGGATGGCCTGTTCGGTCGCGCCCACCGCTACTCGGACTCCAATCTCACGGGTGCGTTCGGTTACGGAAACCAGCATCACGTTCATGATCCCGATTCCACCGACGAGCAATGAAACTGAGGCGATGGCGATCAGCAGGATGGTCAAAGTTTTGCTGGCGTCGAGTTGCGCCTGAATGATGTCCTCGGGATTGCGGATATTAAAGTCGTCCTCTTCTTCCGGACGCAGATGGTGCCGGTCTCGCAGCACAGCGGTCGCTTCCTGGCCCGCCATTTTGACGACGTCCTGAGAAACGGCGGAGCACAGAATGTCGTCGAGCCAGGTGATACCTTTCAATTTTTTCTGCGCCACCGTGAACGGAATGATGATTGTGTCGTCTTGATCCTGCCCGGAAAGCGAGAGACCCTTGGGATGCAGCGTAGCCACAACTTTGCAGGGAAGGGTGTTGACGCGAATCACCTTCCCGACGGGAGCTTCGACGCCGAAAAGCTGTTCGCGAACGGTGCGTCCGATCACGCAAACGTCGGCGGCCCGATCGACATCGTCCTGCGAAAAAAACGCGCCCTGATCGACGTACCAGCGTTTGATGTCGAAGTATTCGGGGGTTACGCCGCGATAGGAGGTGTGCCAGTTCTGATTTCCGTAAATAACCTGGACAGGATCGTCGACGTTGGGCGAGACACTCTTGATCAGGGATACCTGGCTCTTGAGGGCGAGCGCGTCGGCCATGACCAAGGTTTTCGTGTCATGGGTGCCGGTGCGAACACCGTTGACGGCGCGGCCGCCGGCCTCGACCCAAACGAAATTGTCGCCGAGGTTGTTGAGTTGTTGCTGGACTCGCGCCTGTCCGGCCTTGCCAATGGCAACTACGCAGATCACGGCCGCGATCCCGATGGTGATCCCGAGAACGGTCAAGATGCTTCGCATCTTGTTTCTGAGCAACGTGACCAATGCCGATCGAAACAAAGCTCCGTAGTTCACAGTGGTTGCGCCTCGTCGAGCATCGGAAGAATGGGCCAGATCACGTTAAGAGTTTACCTCGCTGGGGTCAGGGCTTTGGGCTTGAACTGTTTCGTCCCCGGACGGAACACGGCTCGCCAGCGGTAAGCCGAGACTAGGCATAGTGCATTAAGAGAGCATAAACGCACAATGAAATTCTGTTCAGACAAAGGGGGCGGGTCCGACATAGTGTCTGACCAAGGGCTTTCACGACGGGGGCACAGGGAAGGCTGATTGAGACTCAGGGCTTGTGTGCACCCCAGTGGACCCTGTGATTCAAGCTTTTGACCTCTCCTCAGTCAGAGTTGTCTAGCAAGCTGCGGAAAGAGTCGTTTAACGTGCTTGAAGCCCCCTCGGGCGCTGAAGCGCGGACATTTTCAACGAGTTACGGCACGAGTGAACTCGTGGCCTTGGCGGTTCGGGCAAGACTTGCGAGTCTTTCGGCGGCCTGCTACGAACCAAATTCAATGCCTCGCTTTTCGCGCCCCAGAGCCACCACGACGGCCGCCAGGGTGAGGACGATAAATGCGGTGAAAGCCATGGCGTTGGCGTAACTGGTGTGCTGGGCGAGAATCGCCTCCAGATACACCACCGATCCGGCTAGAAGCACGCCGCACTGATAGGCAAATCCGGGAAGGAATCCGCGGACCGAGTCGGGCGACAACTCCGACAGATGGGCCGGGATGACGCCAAATGCGCCCTGAATGAGGAACTGGATCAGAAACGCTCCTACGATCAGCCAAGTGACGGTGGGAGCGTAGGCCCACAACGGGACCAACGCTACGGCGCCGACGAGCGCTGCTACCATCGAGCGGCGGCGGCCGAAGTGGTCGGATAAGAAGCCAACCAGCAGCCCGCCAAGAATCGCGCCGACCATGGAAATCCCCGAGATCAACGCGCGCTCGGTCGGCCCAATCCCCCACTGGCGCTGCAGGAAAGTTGGAAACATATCCTGCGTACCATGCGAGGTGGAACTCATCATCGTCATCAGCACGGTGAGATACAGAAATAGCTTCCAGTGGGAGACGATCTCGCTGCCCAGATTGCCCCAGCTTGATTGGCGTGTTTTCTGCCACACTTCCGATTCCTTTACGCGGTAGCGGACAAAGAGCCCCAGCAGCGCGGGCAGCCCTCCGATGAAAAACATCGGGCGCCATCCCCAGCGCGGAAACACGAAATAGAAACAGACGGCCGCGAGAAGGTAGCCCAGAGGATAGCCCTGCTGCAGTACCCCAGAGAGAAATCCACGCAGCTTGGGTGGAACCTTTTCCATCGCGAGTGAAGCGCCCACGCCCCACTCTCCGCCCATGCCGATGCCAAACAGGGCGCGCAGAATCAGAAACGTCGTGAAGCTGTGGGCAAAACCCGTTGCCACCTCGACCACGGAGTAAAAGACGAGGTCGATCATCAACGGTAGACGCCGCCCGTAACGATCGGCCATGAGTCCAAAAATAAATGCGCCCACCGGACGAAACATCAGAGTGAGCGTGAGGGAGAGAGCAATCTCGGCGTCGGAGCGATGAAATTCCTGAGCGATGGCGGTCAGCGAAAAGATGACCAGGCAAAAATCGAAAGCATCGAGCGTCCAGCCGAGGAAGCCGGCAAGCATTGCCGGACCGTGGCCGTCTTTCGTCGAGGTCGGCGGCGCGGAGGCTAGGTAGCCTGCCGGCACGCTTGCATCCGGAGGGGTGCTCAATATCTCTCCTTAGTTATGAGTTATGCGGCTTCACGGTGCATTCGAGTCGCCGGGCAGTGCTATGAGTAACGCTGTCTGGTCACGCTGCGCGCCAAGACTCAGCCTCTGGCGAAAAGATTGAACTCCTATCGGCTACAAAGCGCAGTCAGTGCGCGCATGTCGTCAAGGTGTTCCAGATGGCGCACCGTTTCGACGATTTTCCTGGAGTGATCCGCCGGCCATTCGGCGTAGTCGGCACAGCCTTGAAATTTCTCCGCAACCTCTTCGTACGTCATCGGATTCGATGGACTGCCCTTGCCAAAATCGGCGCGTCCTGAAATCACGCGCCCGTTTTTCAGGTGAATTTTCAAGATGGTCGTCATCTTGTCATAGCCCGCCTTCTCGGCCTCGGGATCGGTGCCGAAATGGATGCGTTCGATCATCGCCAGCACGTCGGGCCGGTTGGTGGTGGCGTCGGTAAATTCGCCGAGCCCAGCCTTACCCTCGATCAGCAGGATAGCCAAACAGAACTCCATGCTGAATTTTGCCTGCAAGTTGTTTTTCGGGTGATGATGAATCAGGGCATTCGGAATATTGTGATTCGTGCCCACCTCGACGAAGTCGACGTCTGCAGCCTTGATTTTTTCAGTGCGGATGAGCCGCTGCAATTCGGTCATGCCGGCATGAGTCAGCGAGCCACAGGGATAAGGCTTGATTGAGACTCCGGGATCCACGAGCGTCCAGGGCTGGCCAAGTTTGTGAAAAATCGAGGCAGGATCGTAGCTGCCGCCGGCGGCATGAAAGAATCCGCGATCGGCTTCTAATATCTGCTCTGCGCCGGTCCACCCGAGAGCGGTCAGGTCGGTGGAAAATACTCCGACTTCGGCCGCGTGGCCGGCGTGGAACGACTTCATCATGGTGCCAAAGTTTTCGCGCAAGCCGGCGGCTTGGCTGGCCGCGATTCCGAACGCCCGTGATATTTGCGACTCATCGAAGTTGCGCAGTCTCGCACACGCCGTGGTGCTGCCAAAGACTCCGCAGGTTCCGGTGGAGTGGAAACCGTCTTCGTAGTGGCGCGGCGAAATGGCTTCCGCAATTTTGCACTCGACTTCCACGCCCAGGTGATAGGCCACCAGAAAATCCTTTGCGCTGGTGGCGGCGGCATCGGTCAAAGCCAGAGCGGCGGGAAGCACGGGCACCGTGGGATGAGTGAGCAGTCCATATTGGCGGTTTTTCGCAACCGCCAACTGGGTGTCGTCAAAGTCCTCGACGTGGATGGCCAATCCGTTGGCAAACGCGGCGAAGCGTGGCGTCAGTTTGTTCTTGGTCCCGATGACCGTCGAGCCGCGGTCGGGAAGGCCGATGCTGGCCGCATATTCGCGAAACAGTTTACCGTTCTGCGCGCGGGCACCAGCCAAGGCCAGCCCGAGGCCGTCGAGAATCGACTTCTTGCCGAGAGCGATCACGTCCGCTGGCAGGTCGGAGAATTTTGTGTCACGGATAAACGCAACAATATATTTCGTGAGTCCCGGAGTTTGCGGGAATGGAACCGCAGCGCAAGACGGACTCTCGCTGGCACGAAGCGTCGTGGGAGCCAGGCCCGCCGTAGTTATGGCGGCACCCAGCGTAGCGGAAGACCGCAAGAAATCTCGTCTCTTCATGACAGAATTCCCCTTTTCGTAGGAGCGACGACGATTTACCGTAGCGCCGCCGTCCCGGCGGCTGTCCGGGGGCGTCCCGCCCGCCGCTTTTCGTTTGACGGAAAAGCCGAGGGCGTGACGCCCCTTCGACAAGCTCAGGGCAGGCTCTCGGGACAGCCGGCAAGATGCCGGCGCTACGAAAGAGTTGCCGCGCTACTTTTTTACTTCTTGCCTACTGCGATCACGGAAAAGCTATTCGGCAACACCGGAGGCCGCCCGCGAGGATTCTCTGAACTCGGCTTCGGCACCGGACCAAAATCAGCGGTTACCGTCACAAATTGCCCGGTGGTCGCGTCAAATCCAATGGTGCGCGCGCCCTTCTTGGTCGGAACATTTTCCAGCAGCACATACTTTCCGTCGCGTTTGCCGATAAAGCTCATGTTGCCTTCGCCGTTGGATGCGACGGCAACTTTCGCCCTGGGGTCGAACGCCAACCCATCGCTGCCGTCGCCGGTAGGAACAGTGGCGATCAGCTTGCCGGTCTTAGCATCGACAATCGCCATGAGCTTGTTGCCACAGGCGGCGAATAATACGCCTTCGTCCCGATCCATATCGAGGCCGCTCGGTTCGTCGCAGCCCGCCATGGGCCACTCCGCGACAACTTTGTTGGTCTTGGTGTCGACGACGGCGAGCGTGTTCTTGTCTTCGATGTTGATATACATGCGGCCTTTTCCATCGGGCACCGGGGTTTCGGGCTTGCCGCTCAGGGGAATGGTCGCGATCACTTTGCGCGTCTTCGGATCGATTGCCGAAGCGGTCTGGCCGTGGCCGTTCATGGTGTAGACGGTGCCCGACGCCGGATCGTAGACGATGGCGTCCGGCCCTTCGCCAGTCTTGATTTTTTCCGAGACCTTCAGCGTTTTCAGGTCGAACACGCTGGAGGTGTTTTCGCGACCGTTGCTGGTGAAGCCAATCCCAAGTTCGGTGACCACGGCAACGCCGTGCGCGCCGGGCGTATCGGGAATTTCACCGATCAGTTTTCCGGACTCCAGATCGACGACCTGGAAGCGGGTTACGCGGGCGATATAGGCACGCCGCGCAGCAGAATCGACGAAGACATAGTCCCAATTACCATCGCCCCCGATGAGCATGGTGCGAACGACGCTGTAGGACGGCGCGGACTCTGCTACGGCCGGCGAGACAACCAACATTCCCACGCTAACGAC
>JAYUJG010000323.1:0-27225 GCA_043765355.1 Acidobacteriaceae bacterium
GGCTCCACCGTTTTCCGCACCGCCGCTCAAAGTCCCGGATCGGACATCGAGCCGCTGGTCGACGCCGGCATTCCTGGTATCGGCATCATTCAAGACGGACGCAAATATTTCGACTACCACCACACCGCCGCCGACACGCTCGACAAAGTCAACCCGCAAGACCTGCGCGAGAATGCCGCAGCCATGGCAGTGATGGGATACGCAATCGCCGACATGCCGGACGCGATCCCGCGTTAAACCGCCCTCGAAGAATTGTTGCTGCCTCACCACGACTTAACTGCTCCCTAAGAGTACGTAAGCTCCGCTTTGACGCTGCGGAAATCGGCCTGTTAAACTAAATAATTGTCATCCTACCTCTAAGCCAAGAAGGGCACCCGTGCGCGCAGAAACTCGGCATCAACTGAAAACAGACCGCTTCAGCAAGGTCACACTCGAGGCGGCCGAGGCAACCGCCCACTGGACGGTCGAACACAAGTCGAAAGTCATTGCCGCTGCAATCGCGGTGGTCGTCATCGGTGCGGTTGCTTTTGGCGGCTGGTATTACGTCAACTCGCAGGACGAAAAGGCGAGTGCCGAACTTTCGACGGCCGTTCGGACCTTTGAAACGCCGGTGCGTCCCGCGGGAGTGCCTGCGCAGCCGGGGATGGATAGCTTCGCGTCACCACAAGAGCGCGGCACCCAAGCGCGCAAACAGTTTCAGGCGATCGTCGATAAGTATCCGCACACCCACACGGCTGACATGGCCCGCTACTTCGTGGGATTAGTCTCGGCACAGCTTAACGACAACCCAGCCGCGGAGCGCAGTCTGCAGGAGGCGTCCAACTCTTCGAACGCCGATCTCGCGGCGCTCGGCAAGTTCGCGCTGGCCTCGGTGTATCGCGGCGAAAAAAAGGACGCCCAAGCCGTCGACCTTTATAAGCAGTTGATCGACAAGCCCACCATCGTCGTCAGCAAGGCGACAGCGCAGCTCGAACTCGCCGGGTACTACGAATCGCAACAAAAGCTGGACGACGCCAAAAAACTTTACGCCGAAGTACAGAAAGACAATCCGTCGAGCGAAGCCGGTTCACTGGCGCAGCGCCGCGCGGCGGCGTTGAAGTAAGACCACCGCTCGCGGCTCGCGCCCTCTGGCAGGCTGCGGAAAAACTCGTAAGTCTTGCCCGAAGCGGGAAGGGCTCGAGTTCACTCGTGCCGTAAGCCGGTGAAAATGTAACCGCGCTTCAGCGCCTGCGGTGCGCTTCCGCACAACGAGATTTTCCAAGGCCGACTAGGCTCACCCTGCCCCGATTGCTGCGGCTGCTGCTTTTCCTTCACTCTTGGCTTCCGCCACTACATCTCTTACCAGTTCTCGGCCGGAGCCTCTGCCGTCGCGGTTCTCCAGCACACGCACCCGCCGCGCCGAGATATTCACCGGTTCAAGCTTAACCAGTTGGTTGTTGTGAACCTGGACCTGGAAACGGAACCAGTCCGTGCGGTAGAGTCGTCCCGCCGCATAAAACGTGATCGATGCCGCGACCTGGCCTTCGTAATTATCTCCCGTGCAGGCGAAGAAGCGCTTCCCCAGATCGTCGCTCCACGTCATGCCTCCCACCAGCGGCTCGTTCAGAAAGCAGCGCAACGACGGGACCGCCATCGAAACTTTCTTCAGCTGCACCATCTGCATCAAAACCGAAATCTTCGCGAGATTCGTCGCCATGAGTTTTACCTCACGGGCGGATTGCCTCTCCAGTTTGATGTGCAACTCCGGTGCCCACTCGCGCTCGAACTGCTCGCGCGCCAGCGCCAGACTTCGGTCGCTCGACTCCGTATAGCGCAGCGTGGCGCGCGCCAGCACGAAGCTCACGATGGTGGTAACGACCGTCGCGATCAAAGGAATGTAGGCCAGAACCAGCGTGAACGGAAGAGCGTGCTGACTGAGCCATTGCACAAGGTTGATTCGCAGAATGGTCTCCCTATCCCCGCCCCCGTATCGGCCGGATTTGGAATACTCTAGCGAAGTTTGCCCCTGTTAAAGAAGCTGCCAAAAGTGTCGTCTGCGCGTTCTAGACCTTTGGTCATCTAGCCCGAGATTTACGCGTCTAGCTGTGTGCGTAGGTGTTTGTGTAGGTGTCTGTGAACGTGTGGTGACGGGGCTTTGCCCCGTTTGCGGGGCAAAGCCCCGCCCCCACACGACCACCTATGCCAGGCCGAGGCTCTGTCGCAGGCAAGAAATCAGTCGCTCGGCGTCGGTCGCTGAGTTGTAAACGTGTGGCGTCACGCGAATGGAACTGCCGCGCACGCTGACGTAAACCTTTTCGCGCGCCATGATTTCGGGTAGTTCTCGAGAAATGCCTGCCTTTCGTCGCAGACAGAGGTAGTGGGGGGCGCGTAATTGCTCCGGTGGAGACGTGAGTCCGAGCTCCGCGGCGGCGGCCGCGAGTTGGCGAGCATATGCGCCCACCGTCTCTGAGACTTGCGCTACATTCCATTCCAACAACTGCTTCATCGCGCGCACGGCGGCAGGCAGCAGCGCGAAGTTCGAGCGCTCGCCCATGTCGAAGCGGCGCGCGCCGGCATCGTAATCTTCCGTGTAAAAAAGGTTGGTGAAGTCGCGAGCGTTGGCGCGCTGAATCCAATTTTCTTCGAGTGGCAATCCCCGCTGCCATTTGGGAGCGACGTAGAGAACGCCGACCGAGTAGGGCCCGAGCAGCCACTTGTAGCTGGCGGCGACGGCGAAATCCGGCTGCACCTCCTGCACGCTGAAGGGCAGCGCACCCAGCGACTGCGTCAGATCGAGCACGAGCGCAATGCCGAGCCTGCGGCAGGCTTCGCCGATGCGGACCACGTCAAGCCTTCCGCCGCTCGTCCATTGCACATGCGGAAGCGCGGCGATGGCCACATCGGCCGTCAGCGCGTGCAAGACAGCGGCTGTCCAATCGTTGTCTTCCGGCCACGCCACGATTTTCAGCGCGCCGCCGGTTTCTTCCGCTCGTCTTTCCCACGAATGGTAGTTCGACGGGAATTGCTCGGCGAGCACGAGAATGCTCTGCCCTTTTTTCACCGGCAAATTCCGGGCGGCGGTCGCGATACCGTAGCTGGCCGAGGGCACGATCGCGATATCGTCGGCGGTGCAGCCGAAAAGCTGCGCCGCGGTCGCGCGAAATTCCTCTGAGCCGGTGAAAAATTTGTCCGAGGTTATTTCCCACGGGTGCATCTTGCGCACGAGGCCTGTGGTGCCGGCATCCACCGTGACCTTCATCAGCGGCGACATGTAGGCGCAGTTCAGGTAGGCAACGTCCTCGGGAATATCGAAAAGATGGCGCTGGCAGGGAATCATGGTCTACTCTTTGGCATTGGCATTGGCATTGCTATTGCTATTGCTGTTGAAATATCGACACCCAGTTTATCAACGCCGAAGGAATTGGCGTCGGTGAATGCGAATGAATCGAGTGAAGATGAGTCGAGTGAACCTGCGGATCGTGTTTCTTGCGTTGTCCGTTCTCATGGCGGCCTGCGCCGTGGCGCAGAGCGGCGGCGCGGCCAGTCCGAAAACTTCGCCGGCATTTGCTCGAGCCGAAAAATTGCGGCGGGGAGTCAACGCCAGCGAGTGGTTCGCCCAGGTCTATGACAAGCGCGGCTACACGCCAGAACATTTTCAGGCCTGGACGACAGTCGAAGACATCGCGCTGATCAAGTCCATGGGCTTCGATCACATCCGCCTGAGTGTGAATCCGCAGCCGGGGTCTAACAATATGTTCACCCCGCAAGAGCCCAATAAAATTCCCGCCGAATATCTGCGCACCCTGGATGCAGCCGTGAAGATGATCCTCGACCACGGGCTCGCCGTGGTGATCGACCTGCATCCAGAGAGCGATTTCAAGGCGCGGCTGGCCAAAGAGAACGACTTCGTCGAGCGCTTCGCCGATTTCTGGCGGGCGCTGGCAGCGCACTACTCGACCTGGGACCCCGATCGCGTGTTTCTGGAGATCATGAACGAACCGGAGTTCACCGACCCCTATCGTTGGCTGGGCGTGCAAATGAAGCTGGCAGCCGCGATTCGCGAGAGCGCGCCCGCCCACACCATCATCGCCGCCGGAGCGCGCTGGTCGGATGACGATGACTTGGTTTTTCAGGAGCCGCTCCGCGATCCGAATATCATCTACAACTTCCATTTTTACGAGCCGCACATCTTCACCCATCAGGGCGCGACTTGGAGTGCGTACTACTTTCACTGGCTGCGCGGCCTGAAATATCCCTCGAGCCCCGAGTCGGCGGAAATCGTTGCCGCGCTGGTTCCGGATGCAGTCGACCGGCTGCAAGTAATCCGCTACGGGCACGATCATTGGGACGCCGCCCGCATTGAATCCGAAATGAAGCAGGCCGCCGAGTGGGCGCGGCGGCGCGGAGTCCCGCTCGTATGCAACGAGTTTGGCGTGTATCGGGAGTATGCCGACCCCCTCGATCGCGCCGCATGGTTGCACGATACCAGGGTCGCTCTTGAACGCAACGGAATCGGCTGGGCAATGTGGGACTACGCCGGATCGTTTGGCGTGGTCACGAAAAAAGACGGGAAAGCCGTGGCGGATGACACCGTGCTGCGGGCTCTCGGATTGAAGTAGTTCCGCGGCCGCTTTCGGAAAAGCGTCATGCCAAGCTCGTCAATCCAAACTACCCTGCTCAATAACGACATTCTCCCGCACGATCAGCCGGTGCGCGGCCATTTCTTTTAGCTTGGGCAAAACGCGGCTCACGTGATCGTCGGTATCGACAAACGAGATCACGACCGGAAGCTCACCTCCAGCTTCTACGAGATGAGCGGTGCGGACTTTGCCGCGCCCGAGAAAACCAGCCACGGCGTGGAAGGCGACCGCTCCGTATACATTTTCTTCGCGCAGATACTTCAGGATCTCAAGATGCAGAGGACCATGATGCCAGGAGTCGCCTTCGGTGAGATAGATGGTGACTTGAACGGCCATAGCGGCTGCCCTTTTTGCGTTCCCATTCTACAACCCTCGCGCCAGCGCCGCGCCCGCCAGCACGGCGGCGAGGCAGAGTGCGTTGCTGCCCACAATATTGATGCCGCTTAGGAGCCACCGCCCCTGCTCCATCAGCGCGAAACTTTCGAAGGCGTAGCCCGAGAAAGTTGTATACGAACCGCAGAAACCAACCGCGATCAGCAACCGCCAGCGCGGGTCGAGCAGCGCCCGTTCGGTCGAGAAGACGAGAAAAAATCCGAGCACGAGGCTGCCGGTGATATTGATCAGCAGCGTGCCATACGGGAACGCCGATGCGAGATTGCGAGAGACGACAACGCTGAGGAAGTAGCGCGCGCTGGCTCCCACGACGGCGCCGAGCGCAATCCAGATGTAGTTTGAGAAATTCAAAACGGAGTTCCTCCCAACAGAATGCAGACCAGCAGATTTCTGTAGGAGTTATCAGCCCGCAGGCGGTTAGTAATGGCGAACCCCATCGCCAGCGCCAGTATAGCGCAGAGGTTAGGCGCGAGAATCTGCATCAGAAAACGCCGAGCCAGCGCACCGGGAAATGACCCCCTAGGGCGTTTACGAGGCGCTCATCCGCGGTGATAAGCTCATTCCCGGTCGCAACGGCCAGCGCGACATACGTGCTGTCATAAATAGTGCGGTCAAAATCAGAAGCAATCCTCAGGGCATCGGGCAGAATGGACCTGCTCGGCACAGTTGGAAAGTCGCGACGCAGCATCGCTTCTAGCGCAAGTCTGGCCAAGGCGGTCGTTATCTGGCCCCGCTTCGCCGTTTTCCAAAGGAAGCTCCCGATCTCAATCCAAAATAAATCCGGGACCATGATTTGAAGCGAGCCCTCCACATAGGCTCGGAGAAAGCGATCCGCCCGGTCTGAGAGGCGTTCGACGATCTCGGGTGACGCCCACTTCGCCCCCACACTGGCGTCCACGACGAAAGTCTTCACCGCTCCCGATCCTCACGGATCGTCTCTTCGGCGGATGGGAACGGACCTTTTCCGAGGGGCCTGTGAGATCGCAGTTCCGCGAGGTCGTCATACAGTTGGTGGCGACGTTTAAGTTCGGCTGCGGTAGGAACTGTGTCTTTCAGCACAGAAATCACTTCGGCAGCCATGGAGCTGCGATTCTTGCGGGCGCGGGCGCGCAATGCCTCGTAGAGGTCTTTCGGCACGTTTTCCACGTATAGGGTAGGCATAGGAAAAGTCTAGCATATCCCTAGGGAAAAACTGGTAGGCAAAAAACCCGGGGAAAATCCTGGGCCCGTGACTTTGGTGCGTTTTCTATAGCATGATGTGAGTAGCCCCCTCCACGAGGGCATGTGGCCCGCATGACGCGCCCTTTCCTTGACACCCCGTTTTAACCCCTTTATCCTTAGACATTGCTCCCTGAGAGACTTTCGTCTCTGTGTGCGCTTCCGCGGGCCTTTGCGGTAATTTGAGTGGGGGCGGCGGAGGTTCCGAGTTTCAATGTTCATCGAAATTAAGGATTTGGAGCTCAATCCCCTCGATTTTCGGGAGGAGTATGGCCCGGGCGCGATCGATCTGGGTGCGGAGGCCCGGCAGAGGTCTCCTCTATTCACCGAGGGCCGCGCCGATCTGGTCGAGGAGAATCACGGCAAGCACCAGATTGTCCAGGACATTCGGGTGAAGGGCAAGTTGGCGACGAGCCTGGAAGTGGCTTGCGCGCGTTGCCTTGATCCGGTGGTCCATGAGGTCGAGCGCAGCTTTGATTTGCTCTATCGGCCGCTTGGAATCGACTCTGGCCACGCCGAGCTTTCCGTCACCGATGCCGAGGCCGAGATTGGATATTACCAAGGCGAAGGGTTGTTGCTCGAAGACACCCTCCGCGAGCAGGTATTGCTGGCCCTGCCCTTGAAGTCGATTTGCCGCGAAGACTGCAAGGGATTGTGCCCGCTCTGCGGCAAGAATTTGAACGAAGTTCAGTGCTCCTGCGTGGACGAAGTCGAAGACCCGCGCTGGTCGGCGCTGAAAGAGATACGCGATAAGCTGAATCAATAAAGGAGAGTTCTCCGTTCTCAGTTCTCAGTTCTCAGAAGCGTTTTCTGGGAACTGAGAACTGCGAACCGAGAACTAAAAAACATGCCCAATCCGAAACGCAGACATTCACAGAAGCGCACCGCCACACGGCGCGCCCATGACTCGCTCTCGAAGCACTCGCTGTCAGAGTGTCCTAATTGCCACGAGAAAAAAATGCCACACCGCGCCTGCCCGAAGTGCGGAACTTACAAGGGCCGCGAAGTTCTAGAGGTCGCTGAGAAGTCCTAGTTTTCTTCTTCTTTCATGCCTAGCATAATCGCACTCGATGCGATGGGGTCCGACAAGGCGCCGAAGCCGGAGATCGAAGGCGCGCTGCAGGCGGCGCGCCACCACGGCGTTCGCGTGCTATTGATTGGGCCCGAGACCCAACTGAAGGCCGAACTGGCGCGCTATCCCGGCGCGCGGCGGCTGCCGGTTGACGTCGTGCACGCCAGCGAAGTCATCACCATGGACGACAAAGTGGACGCGATTCGCGCCAAACGCGATTCGTCGATCCGCGTCGGTCTGCGCCTGGTACGTGAAGGCCGCGCTGCGGGCTTTGTGACGGCGGGAAACACCGGCGCCGCCATGGCTACGGCCAAAGTGGTGCTCGGCGCGCTTCCCGGCGTGGATCGTCCGGCGCTGGCCGCAGCCTTTCCTACCGTCAATAACACAGCGGCGGTTCTGCTCGATGTCGGCGCGAATGTCGATTGCACAGCCGTCAATCTGGAACAGTTCGCCGTCATGGGAGATATTTATTGCCGCTCGATCTTCGGCATGAAGCATCCCCGCGTTGGATTGCTTTCGATCGGCGAAGAAGAAAGCAAAGGCAACGAGCTAACACGCGAGGCGTTTCAACTCCTCAAGCGGCTTCCCATCAACTTCATCGGCAATGTGGAAGGCCGCGATCTATATAACGGACACGTCGACGTCATCGTGGCCGATGGCTTTGTCGGCAATGTTGCCTTGAAGACTTCCGAAGGCGTTGCCAGACTGGTGCGCGCCGTATTGAAAGAGACTTTGAAGTCGACCATCACATCGCAGGTGGGCGCGTATCTCTCGCGCAACGCGTTCTCCGATTTCAAAAAACGCCTCGATCATACTGAATACGGCGGCGCACCGCTGCTCGGCGTTAAAGGCGTCTGCATCATCACCCACGGATCGTCAAATACAAACGCCATCAAGAACGCCGTCCGCGTAGCGGCGGAATTTGCCGAGGGCAAAGTAAACGAAACCATCGAACGCGAGTTGGCGGAATTGAGCGTCGCAATTCCGACCTAGCACCCGGTTACTCAGGAAGGTCAGAGGCGAGAGGTCAGAATTTAGAGGTCAGATTGCAGAAGTGAGATCGGTAGGTGGATGGGTTTTTACCTCTGCAATCTGACCTCTGAATTCTGACCTCTGACGTAATGCTCAACTATGGCAGACTCTCTCTCTCCAATTGCATTTCTCTTCCCCGGCCAGGGTTCGCAATCCGTTGGCATGGGCAAAGAGCTAGCCGACAACTATCCGATTGCGCGTCGCACCTTTGACGAAGCCGACGAGGCGCTCGGCTACAAGCTGTCCCAGCTGTGCTTTGAAGGTCCTGAAGAAAAACTGAAGCTCACCGAGATTACGCAGCCGGCAATTCTGACGGCATCAGTGGCGGCTTGGCGCGTGTTGCAGGAAAAAGGTGTGACGCCTGCTTTCGTCGCCGGACACAGCCTCGGCGAGTATTCGGCGCATGTCGCAGCCGCCACGCTCACGTTTGCCGATGCCGTGCGCACGGTTCGCAATCGCGGAAAATACATGCAGGAAGCGGTGCCGGTCGGCGTCGGCGCGATGGCCGCCATTGTTGGCATGACGCTCGACAAGGTCGCCGAGCTCGCGGACCTAGCTGCAAAATCCGCGACGCCGGGAGATGTTTGCCAGGCCGCCAATATCAATTCACCCGAACAAATTGTGATCTCGGGAAACACCTCTGCCGTCGAGCGCGCCATCAAACTCGCGACCGACCGCGGCGCGAAGAAGGCCGTCAGCCTCCCGGTTAGCGCGCCTTTCCATTGTGCTCTCATGCAACCGGCGCAGGATCGCCTCGCCATCGACCTCAGGGCGCTGAATTTTCAGAACCCGTCGTGTCCGGTGATTTGCAACGTCGATGCCGCAGTGGTCGCGTCTGCAGAAGCTGCACGCCAGGCGCTGATTCGCCAAGTCACCGGCGCGGTCAGATGGGAGCCTTCGGTACGACTGCTGATCGCCAAAGGCGTCAGCATTTTTGTCGAAGTCGGCCCCGGTAAAGTTCTCTGGGGATTGATGCGGCAGATCGACCGCTCGAAAATCTGCTTGACCGTAGGAGATGAGGCGTCGCTGCACAAGACGCTGGCGCAGATCGCGGCGGGGGAATAGGTGCCTAGCTGCGCTCGGCAGACGGACGAGGGCGTCCGTCTCTACGCAAACTAGTACGGATACACCGTCAACGTCTTATCCGACTTCTGCACGAACATGCGGGCGTGTTCCGCGCGCTCGTTGACGATGACCTCGACCACCACTCCTCCGCCGCCAAACCCTTTGGTGTTCGCCGATCCGTAGATTTTGTGCGACTTCACCAGGCCCCACTCGCCGCCCGGACCCCAGTCCCGGTAAAAATCCGCATAGGTGTACTGCGCGTATTTCTTCTGGTGTTCCCGCCAGGTGGGATCGTTGAAATAAATTCCGTAGGCCGTTTCATAGTCCTGATGCTGCAGCGCGGTGAAGAATTTTTCCACGCCACGCTCTTCAGGCCAGTTGCGGTACATCCAGGCCAGTGCGGCCAGAACGACCACGCCCACCACCGTGACTGCGATCTTGATCTTCCGCCGCCGCGCCTTCGCGAAATCGTAAATCGGTGCATCGAGCAGGGTCATATCTTGCATCAGCATAACGGATTCGAGGGAGATAGCGTGAGGCGAAAGAAACGATCTACGCCGTCTGCGGCTACAACAACGTCTGCGCATACAACGCGCACCAGTGTGCTGAGTCAGAAGTTCGCTGCATATCTTTGTCATCCCGACCGGAGCGAAGCGGAGTGGAGGACCTTGCCTTTTCAGCACTTTCACGCCCTTGCCCTGGAGCCCTCGCGATCTGTGGCGAACATTAGACTCAATACACTAGGGCAACACCTTTGTAATAGGGCCCAGCAGCCCCAAAACTAGCTACGGCGTCACGGCCAATTCCGGGACCTGTCCCTGGCCTACCACCCGCAACGAATGGGAGGGCACGAGTACTCGTGCCGCCCACTCGTTGAATATGTGTCCCGCGGTTCAGCGCCCGACTCCAAAGCCGTCCTTTCGCTAAAGCAAGAATTTCAGCTGCCGATATACATCCAGTCAGTCAGAAAAAAATCCCGCTGCCGAATCGGGCGGTTGCAGAGCTGTGGAACTGTGGCGGAAATATGGACTGGGTCCGAGCGCTCATGTCGATCACTCCTCGGCGATGCCCCAAGGCGCTCGCCGATCCATCCCCAAGCCCTTCACCCCCGATCCGGTGAAAGAGCCCGTCTTGCCCGTGCTGGGGAAAAAACTATGACGACAGACACCTCATTTCGCACCCGCTCTCACGAGGAGAACTGGCTCCCCGTCCTCGAGCTCGCGGTCGAGGAAGTCTTCGAGATTATGCTCGGCTGCCGCGTACAGCCGTCGACGGAAGCCCAGCCAATGCCTAACCCGGAATTTACCGCCGTGGTCGGACTCGCCGGGGCATTGTGCGGAATCGTCACCGTCCGCTGCGACGCCAAAACCGCCGCTCGCGTTGCCAAGAGCATGTGGGGAGACACCGCCGACTCCCAGCAACAAGTCGCCGACGCGCTCGGCGAGATCTGCAACATGGTGGCCGGAAACTTCAAGAACAAGCTCGCCGGCACCGATGAGCGCTGCATGTTGAGCGTCCCAACTGTCGTCAGCGGTGGAGAATACATCTGCCATTCGATGGCCGATGGCAATTTCATGGAAACAGTCCTGCTGTTTGAGGGCGCGCCGGTGGCGGTCCGTCTTCAACTGCAAGCGTAATGGCAATCGTCCCACCCCCAGAAAGCTTTGCCGGGCTCGCGACTTACACCCGGCAAATCTTTCCCCGCCCACAATGTCTAAGCCCCTTCTAATGTTCTTTTGCCGACGCCCGCTGCTAAGCAGTTCAAAACATTGGCATCTGTGAAAATTCTTACGCTCTCGCCGTGGCGACCGGCTTGCATCCTGTTTCACCGCCAGGAAACAAGGAGCCAACGTGGACAGTGGATTCTATGCGGCTTGCGCCGGACTGCGAGCGCAGAGTCAGGCGCTTGAAGTCGTGGGCCACAATCTTGCCAATCTCAATACCACCGGATTTCGCGGACAGCAGACAACTTTTCAGTCGCTGATCGCCGTGTCGCATCCGACGGTTCCAAATGTGCTGAATCTGGCCACGAACAATTTTGGCGTGCTCGAAGGGACGCGTCTCGACCAGACCGCCGGCAATCTCGAAGCCACCGGCAACCAGTTGGATGTGGGCATCGAAGGCGACGGATTTTTTGCGGTGCAGACCGCGCGCGGCACACGCTACACCCGCGATGGAAGTTTCCAGGTGTCCAGCAGCGGACAGTTAATAACGGCGGCGGGCGATCCTGTGCTCAGCGACCCCGCGCTCGGCGTCAAGGGCGCGATCAATGTTCCCCCCGGAGCCATCTCGATTGCCGCCGATGGAACGCTATCGGTCAACGGTGCGGTCGCCGGCCGTATCCAACTCACCGAGTTCGCCGCCGGTACCAGGCTTCTGTCCGAAGGCCGCACCCTGCTCTCCGCCCCCGACAACAGTGGCAAGCTCGCCGCCCAAACCGTGCTGCGCCAGGGCTCGCTCGAGTCTTCCAACGTCAATTCCATCAGTTCGGTCGTCACCCTCATCGGAGTCCAGCGCCAGGCCGAAATGTTGCAGCGCGCCATGTCGATGTTTGACGCCGAATTTAACCGTATCGCCAGCACCGATTTGGCCAAGGTCTAAACGCGCACGCGATTCGAGCAAGTCGACTAAAGAAGGTTCAGGAGAAAACCGATGTTTCGAGCGCTCTACACCGCCGCCAGCGGTATGCAGGCCCAGCAAACCAATCTGGATACCATCGCCAACAACCTGTCGAACTCGAGCACCGCCGGTTTTCGCAGCCGCCGCATGCAGTTTCAGGATCTGATCTATCAAAGCACCGTCATGCCGGGCGCGGCCTCATCGCAGCAAACGACGGTCGCGACCGGTCTGCAGGTCGGCCTCGGTACGCGCGCGGCCGCTTCCGAAATTATTCAGCTGCAGGGCGATCTGGGCGCCACCGGCAACCCGCTCGATATGGCGATTGAAGGTCAGGGATTTTTTCAGGTGCTCCTGCCGACCGGCGAAACCGCCTTCACTCGCAGTGGCGCGTTTCACCAGGACGCGCAAGGCAACGTCGTCACCTCCGACGGAAATCCGCTGCAGCCCGCCATCACGGTTCCGACGGGAGCCACCTCAGTCACCATCGCCGCCGACGGCACTGTCTCCGTCACCCTCGCCGGACAAACCGCGGCACAGCAGGTCGGCAGCATTCAACTCGCTCTCTTCCCAAATCCCGGCGGACTCAACAGTGTGGGCAAAAACCTCTTCCTCGCCACCACCGCGTCCGGCGACGCCGCCGTCGGCACTCCCGGCGGCACCGATGGGCTGGGGCAAATCGAGCAAGGATATCTCGAGCAATCGAACACCAGCGTTGTCGACGAGTTCATCAACATGATTGTCGCGCAGCGATCGTACGAGGCCAGTTCGCGCGTGGTGCAGGCCGCCGATCAGATGTTTCAGCTGATCAATAACCTCGGTAAGTAGAAAAGTTGAAAACGTTGAAAAGTAGAAAGTAGAAAAATCTCAGTGCTGATGCGAACCATTCTCGGCTGTTGTCTGTTCCTCTGCGGAATCGCGATGGGATCTTTGGCATGGGCTTGGCAGTCCACCCCCCCCGGCATCGGCGCGGCGCGCGTGACGCTTCAGGAAGTGTGGCGAGCCGTCACGGCTGCGCTACAAAAACGCGGCCTTGCCGAACAATCCCTGCCCCGCGCCAACGAACTCGATCTGCCCGGAAGTCTTCCCGCCCTTGCCGGGCACCGGCTGCGGGTCTCGTCCATGTGCTGGGACGCGGTCACGCAACGCGCTCAGTTTCGCCTGGAATGCGCCGAGGCCGGGCAGTGTCTGCCGTTCCTGGTCTATCTTCGCGACGCGAGCGATGACGTTCGCGGGTCAGTAAATGCAACCAAGCCGGAGGAAGAGGCGCGTATCGGATCGTGCCGCCTGACATCGGGACCGCATTCCGTGCCGGCGTCATTGTTGAAGCCCGCCGTCCGTGCCGGTGACCGGGCGACGGCCGTATTTCTCGCCGACCGTTTGCGCATGACCGCGAGCGTGACTTGTCTCGAACGCGGACGCGCCGGCGAAGTCATCCGCGTGCGCGGTTTGGATGGACACATTTTCCGGGCGCGAATTTCCGGCCCGGCTTTGCTCGAAGCTCTGCCGCAGTAGAACCTGCGCGAAATTTGCTGTGGAATTTGCAGCTAAATTTAAGGAGACATTCGTGAATACGGTCCTGTGCTGCCTGTTCGTCCTCACCACCGCTCTCCTCAGCGCTTCGAAACGCGATCCGCAGGACGACAATCTGGCAAAATATCTGGCCCGCGCTCAGCAGGTGCAGCCCGCTCCCGCTCCGCTTTCGCTGGGCAGCATCTGGATCGATTCCGGGCGGATGGCTTCGCTGAGCACCGACTACAAAGCCATGATCACCGGCGACCTCATCACCATCGTCGTCGCGCAGGACGTGATCTCATCAAACGCGGGTTCGGTCGGAACCGCACGCAGCTTTAGCGCCAGCTCCGGGATCACGGCGCTGCCCGGCAAACTCAAAGTCGGGAGCCTGCTGAATCTCTTCGGCCTGAATTCGGCGGAAACTTTGTCCGGCAAAGGCCAGGCGGCCTCGGCGACCAGTGTGACCACGACGCTCGCCGGTCGAGTGGTCGTCGTTTTATCGAGCGGAAATCTGGTGGTTGAAGCCGAACGCGTCATCAACGTGAGCAACGAAAAGCAAACCATCATTTTGCGCGGCATCGTCCGCCGCGGCGATATCGGGCCAAACAACACGGTTGGCTCGAACAACATCGGCGATCTCGAACTCGAGATCAAAGGCAAGGGCGTGATTTCCGACGGCGTGCGGCCGCCGCATCCGCTGCTGCGCGCCATCCTGCGCATTTTGAATTTTTAGGAGATTGATTTCGATGAACGTCGCTGCCACCGCCGGGTTCCTGCTGTGCGCGCTCTCATCCGTGTTGCCGGCCGCGTTGCCGGCAAGCGAACCGGTCGTGATCAAAGTTCGCGATCTGACAAGCGTCGAAGGCGTGCGCGAAAATCCGCTGATTGGCTACGGCATGGTCGTCGGACTCACCCGCACCGGCGACAGTCAGCAAACCGTATTCACGACGCAAACTTTGGCCAACATCCTGCAACGCATGGGGGCGCAGATTCCGGCGGCCACGGCGCGCGTCAATAATGTCGCATCGGTGTTTGTGACCGCCAACCTGCCCGCCTTCGCCCGCCCCGGAACCCAACTCGATGTCACCGTCTCCTCCATCGGCGACGCCAAAAGTCTCGAAGGCGGCTTGCTCCTGCTCACGCCGCTCTACGGCGCCGACGGTCAAGTCTATGCCGCGGCGCAAGGGCCAGTCGCCGTTGGAGGGTTTGCCGCCGGCGGCGCCGGCTCGACCAAGCAGATGAACCATCCGACAGTTGGCAGAATTCCAGCGGGCGGACGCGTCGAACGCACCCTGGCTTTCGATTTCAACCGCATGAGTCCGGTGTCTCTGCTGTTGCGGGAGCCGGATTTTTCGACTGCCGGAGAAATTTCCGACGCCATCAACCACGAGTTCGGACACGCCGTCGCCAGCGCTCGCGACGGTGGACGCGTCGAAGTCGATCCCGCGGCAACCGGCGTCGCCAACCTGACAGCCGTTCTCGCACGCATCGAAAACCTCGCCGTCGCCGTCCATCGCCGCGCCCGCGTCGTTGTCAACGAACGCACTGGGACCGTCGTCATGGGCAAAGACGTCCGTCTCGGAGCAGTCTCGATTCTGCACGGCGGCTTCTCGGTGCAGATCACGACCGACTACACCGTTTCGCAGCCCGCGCCCCTGTCGGCGGGCAAGACCGAAGTTGTCGCTCAGACCGAAGTCCAGGCCAAAGACAGTCCGGCGCGTCGCCTGGAAATCACCGAAGGCGCCAGCATCGAAGAACTGGTGGGCGGACTGCAAAATATGGGTGCGACGGCGCGCGACGTGATCTCAATTTTGCAGGCCATCAAAGCAGCCGGAGCCCTCGATGCCGACCTCGAAGTCATTTGAGAAATTTGCTGGCCCAGTGCCGACAAAAGGTTGCCGAAAAAAGCGGCTTCATTTCACGGTATCGCTTTAGCAATACCCAGAGTCCGCCGGAATCAATCGCCCCTTCAGGGGCCGGGAGTCGAACAAATCGGGAGTCGAACAAATATGGAGTCGAACTAATATGGAACCTTTCAAACTGTCGAATCTCACAGCCGCGCCCGCGCCCGCAATCCCGCCCGCCAGGCCCGCCGTCAGCCATGGCGTCGCAAAGAATGTGAAGGCGGCCCACGACTTTGAAACATTGCTGCTCACACCATTGCTCGATTCCCTGCAAAAAACATTCTCCGGCCCCGCCGAAGACGCCAACACCCCCGGAGCGACCGACTACCGCCTCATGGCCACCCAGGCCCTCGCACAGTCGATTTCGGCGCGCGGCGGCATTGGCATCGCCGAACTCATCCTGCGCCATTTGCCACCGCCAAAGGTATCGGGTGGCGGTGGAACTGGGGGTTGATTCTGGACGCTAAAGTTTTTTCCGACTCTGCCGATCTTAGACTTGGGCCGCGATGGGTTCTGGCTCGGTTCCTATTGGACGATGGGTCTGGGGAGAACCGCCCCGACCATTAAGGTTTACTAACAATTCGCCGATAAAAACAGCAGTAACTGGGAGGACTGGAGAACTTCTATGAGAATCGATGCTACAAGGGTTGGACTGGAGTCGCCGGATCCAGGTCAGACGGGCCGGACCGCACGGACAGCGACTTCGCAGGCGGGTGCCTCGGAGATTGCGCAGAGTAACAATTCGGGAGAAGACAACGCCCGCCTTTCCTTTGACTTTGCACGGGTACAGTCGCTCGAAGCCAGCGTTCTGGCGCAGCCAGAAATTCGCGAAGCCAAGGTGCAATCTCTGCGGCAGGCAATCGACCTGGGTCACTATTCAATTCCGGCCAGCCAGATCACCGACGCCCTGGTCAGCGAGTTCAGTGGCGCCCAGGGTTAGCCGCGATCCCGATTGGCGGGCTTGCGAGGCCGGCTTACGGAGTTGGATTGCGAAGTGAACTGCGAGTGACTTATGGATCCGTTGATCACCAATGGGATCGATCCGGCGCTGCTCCGCGTGGTCGAGAAGCGAGGCCATGACGGCGACCCGCAACCGCGGCGCAGGCGTCCCGCGGCCCCCGAGAAAATAGTTGCGGACGAAAACAAGCTCGAGCCCGGGCCGGACAACCCGAAACACGCCCTAGACGACCTGGCATAAAACACATTTCTGTAGAGACGCGGCTTGCCGCGTCTCCCCGGCTCCGAAAGGGCCATGGACACAGCGGATGTGCGTATCGCGGGGAATGTCCCGATAGCAATCGCGGCGAACAAAATCGTGGCAGCGATGCTCGATCGTCAATGGCGCGGAACGAGCGGTCGCTGCTCCCAAATTTTATGAAAGACAAAGACAAAGACATCAAAACATCGCTTCCCGACCTCGGCAAACTGATCGAGCGCCGGCTTTCACTCTTGCGCACCCTGGCCGAGAGCCTGGAGTCAAGCAGTCTGGCCCTCGGGCGCAACGATGCCGAAGCGATCGCTCGCGGAGCGGCGCATCAAGCCGAGCTTTGCCTGCAGTGGAGCCGCCTGGAAGACGATCTTCGCCGCCAAGCCGTGCGCCAGACCCAGACATGGAAGCTGACGCTGCCGGCATCCAGCGCCGCCAACGATTCGCCGCCTGCGCCAAACACCGCCCGGTTGCAATCCGAGTGGGAAGCGCTTTCAACCCGCATCCGCTATCTCACCCGCGTGCACTGGTCTTTGCTGCGCCACATGGAACGCAGTCTGGCGGTGGTGAACCGTTTGGTCCAGAGTTGTGCGGCGACGTACACGGCCGCTCCCGGATTGCTCGGGTCCGGCGTTCGGCTCGACGTCCGGCGTGACGCCGGACCCGATTTCTAGTTCGCCGTCAAGTTCCGCGCAGGAGAATAAATCATGTCGGGTTTGAATGGAACTCTTTCAATCGCTTTGAGCGCGCTCTCCGTCAGCCAGGAGGCGCTCGCCACCGCGTCCAACAATGTGGCCAACGCGAACACTCCCGGATACTCCCGCCAGGTCACCGATCTGGCCGCCGGCGATCCGGTTAACAATGGATCGTTTACCTACGGCACCGGCGTGACCCTGCAAAAAATCGAAAGCATCCGCGATTCTATTCTTGAAATCCAGCTGAATGGCCAAACCCAGCAGCAGAGCAAACTCGACACTTCACTGGCGCAATTGCGGCAACTCCAAACCCAGTTTGGCAGCGCCTCAACTGGCATTGGAGCCGATATCAGTAACTTCTTTAACACGCTGCAACAGCTCGCTCCCGACCCCTCCAACCTCGCTTTGCGGCAGAGCGTTCTCACCGCAGCCTCCACCCTCGCCAACAACTTCAACGTCGCCGCGCGCAGTCTGCAAACCCAGCGCGGCAATATCGACTTGAACGTCGCGCAGTCGGTCAACCAGGTCAATACGCTGACCGCACAGATCGCCGATGTCAATCACCAAATCGCCGTCCTCCAAAGCGCGCATCAGAACACCGGCCTGCTGGTCGACAAACAAACCAATCTTATCCGGCAGCTTTCCGGACTAGTGGACGTCTCCGTCATCCCCACCGACCAGAGCATCTCCGTGGCACTATCGGACGGCACGACGCTAGTCTCCGGCTCGCTGAGTTTCTCACTCTCCAGCCAGCTCGGAATCGACGGCGTACACCACGTCCTCGCCAGCACCAAAGACATTACCACCGCAGTCGCGGGCGGCAGCCTCGCCGGTTTAATCCAGACTCGCGACACCGAAATCCCCACCCTCAGCAGCAGCCTCGATCAACTGGCATCGGGTTTGGCGAACGCCCTCAATACCGCCAATCAAGCTGGATTCGATCTGCACGGCAACGCCGGCGGCAACATCTTCGTCCCTCCACCAGTCGGCGGAGTCGGAGCCGCCGCCGCCTTGGCCGTCAATATCACCGACCCAACCCTGCTCGCGGCCAGTTCCGATGGAACCTCCGGCAGCAATGGCAATCTCGCCGTGCTCTCGGCAGTTCACGATCAGGTCGTAGCCAACGGGCAGAAGCCACTCGATTTCTATTCCACCCTTGTCTTTCAAGTGGGCAGCGCCACCGCCAATACCTCCGCCGATTCCGACGCTTCCAGCCTCATCCTGCAACAGTTGCACGATCAGCGCGGCAGCATTTCCGGGGTGTCGCTCGACGAAGAAGCGGCCAACGTCATCAAGTTTCAGTCGGCTTATCAGGCCGCGGCGCGCGTTGTCTCCACCGTCAACAGTCTGCTCAGCGATGCCGTGAATCTTGGCCTCGGTGCTCCATTGCAATAGAGCGTCACAAGTGAATCCCGCGAGGTAAATATCGATGCGCGTCAATCCGAATTCTCTGTCCGATCTGCTGGCCGCCCTCAACCAGACAAAACTGCAATCGCAGCAAGCCGAGCTCGAAATCGCCTCTGGCCGCAGCGTCAACGTGCCCTCCGACAATCCCGCCTCGGCCGCCCTGCTGGTCGAAAACAACGATCAGGCCACCTTCACCGGCGGATACCTCCAGAGTCTCAGCGCCGTCCAGGGCCAGCTTTCCACCGGCGATTCCACGCTCAGCGCGGTTGTCACCGCCTTGCAGCGCGCGATTACTCTCGGCGTTGAGGGCGGCAATGGCACCCTCTCCGACGCCGACCGCACTGCCATCGCCGTCGAACTGCAAGGCATCCAGAATCAGCTCGTGTCCCTCGGCAATACCGAATACCAGGGCCGCTTCATTTTTGCCGGCACCAACACCGACGCGCCGCCCTACGTGTTAGATAACACCTCGCCTTCCGGCGTCACCTATGTTGGCAACACGGGCGTTAATCAGGTGTCCATTGGCAGTGGGTACAAGCTCGATATCAACAAACCAGGATCGCAATTATTTTCGGCTCCGGGCAGCGACATATTTCTCGCGGTGAACAATCTGATCCAGGCTCTACAAACCAATACCGCCATCCCTGCCGCAGTCGCCGCCGTGGGATCGGCCTCCACAACCCTCTCGTCGCAGCGCGTCTTCTATGGCAACGCCCTCAATCAGGCGCAGTCGCAGACCACCTACCTCAACACCGCCAAGCTCCAAATCAGCCAGCAGGAAAACACCCTCGGCGGCGCCGACCTCGCTTCCGCAGCCACCACTCTCACCCAAACTCAGATTGACACCCAGGCCACCCTCGCAGCCATCGGCAAGTTTTCCCAAAACAATCTCTTTGACTTTTTGAAGTAGGCTCGTTTGAAACGTAAAAACTGAAACGTAAAAACACCACGGCTCGCGCTTAAGCGCCTGGTCACAGCGTCTTCTGATTGGCTTTGGCCCACGCGGCCGCGGCTGCAACATGGTTACGCGCAATCTCCAGTCGCGCCTTCTCGACCAGCAGACGACCGTGCAGATCGGGCAGAAAATGCTTCAGCTTTTCCAGATTGCCGCGATATTCGAGCGCTTCGTGTTTGCCCGCCGCTGCCGCCTCGCGATGCGAAGGCAAATGACGCAAACATTCCGATGCTTGCAAAAGCTGTCTCAGTAAGTCCGAGAAATCTTCGGGCCTGACCGCCGAACAGTGAGTCTGCTCGGGGTGCAGGCGAGTCAGCGCGCCGCGTAGGTTTTCGTTCACCCGACGCAACGTCGCCAGCGCGTCCTCGGCGGTCATCGTCATCAATCAGCCCTGCCATTGCATGCGCGCCGGAGCCAGCCCTGCGCCTTCGGAGTAGTCTGCCGCAGCACCATCGCGGGCGTTCGAAGCCTCGGGAAGGGCGCCGCCTACCGCCGGCCTCCCAGCTCGCTCCACCTCAATCCAGGCCTCCCGCACTGCCACAAGATCTGCGATGAGTTGGCAGAAGCCGGCCTTTGAAGGCAGAAACTGCACCTGCACCAGACTCTGGCGCAGAGCGTTATAAAACTGATCGAGATCCCTGGCTACCTTGCCGCCGCTGTTGAAATCCAGCGGCGACTGCAAGTGTCCAATCACCAGAATCGCATGGTTGATGCGCTTGGTCCGCAGCTCGATCTCGTTCTGCTCAAACGCCTGCAGCGCCTGGCTCAAGTCGTGTATTAGCTGGTCGTAGAGCAAGACGACCAGCCGCGCGGCGGAGGCGCCGCGCACGTCGTTTTCGCGATAAGCGGTGCGGGGATTTGTCATTCGTTATCCCGTGGCGTTGCCGACCGCTGGCGCCGTGTTGGAGGACGTGGTCGGCGTCGCGGAATAGTTGCCGCTCAGCGCGCCAATCTCTGCCGTCACCGTCAACAAAAGCGAAGGATACGCTTCGAGCGTGGCATTGACGTGATCGTACAGCAAGGTCAAGGTCGTTTTTTCCGCCGCCAGACGGTCCTGCAACTTGGTGATCTGCTTCCCCAGAGCGCTCTGCTGCGCTGAGTTCCCGCCGATATCGAGCGTCAAGATGCCATTCGTTGGATCGGTCAGGTTGACCAAATTGTTGTTGAACAGGCTCGCAAAGCCACTGCCCGACGCATTCTGAAAGAAATTCTGCACCGCGCTGGGGTTTGCCGCCAGCACGCTCGCCAGCGCCGGATGGGTCGACGTGGCAACCTCATTCACCGTCAGAGTCCCGTCGTTATTCAAGTCGATGCCCAACGAAGCCAGGTTGACCAATCCGCCGTTCCCCCCAATCGAGTACGTCACATCGTTGAGCAAACTCGACTGCAACGAACGCAACGCACTGTCGCTTCCAAGTGGCCCTTGGGTGTTCGTGGTCGGATCTACCGTGAATTGCGTGTTCAGAATCCCCACCAGCGAGTTATAGGCATTCACGAAGTTGTTAATCGCCGCCGTGGCCTGGCCAGAATCGGGCCCCACCGTGAGTTGGACGGTCGTTCCCGGCGCGGCGCTCGACAGATTCAGCGTAACTCCGCTGATCGCGCCGCTTACTGTGTTAGTGGCACTGCTGAAAGGCACCCCATCGATCGTGAGCGCCGCGTTCGTGCCGCCCGTCGGCGCATTGAACGCCAGAGATGTCGTGTTGTTCGTAATGGCTAACGCTCCCGGCGTCCCGCTGGATTGGCTGAACAGCGCCAGCCGCGCTCCGTTCGCATCCGTCACCACACTGGCCGTAACCCCAAATTTCTGGGCGTTGATGTAGCTCGCCAGCGTGCTCAGCGTGTCATTGCTCCCGGCTGTGATCGCGATGTCATGCGTTGTGCCCACGCCTCCGCCAACTTGCAGCGCAATGTCGCCCGTGGTGACGCCATCGGGCAGAAACGATGTGGTGCCATTGGCCAGCGGATTGGTGTAGACCGTGCCGATCGTGGCCAGGTTGCTCACCACAATTTCATGGGCACCCGACGCGGCTGTCGTGTCCGAGCTCGCCGTCAGAATGCTATTGTTCGACGAAGTCGCCGACAGCGAAGCCAGCGGCCCAGTCGGATTCGCCAGCGCCACCACCGCTGCCGCTAAATTGTTGAGATTGCTGTTCAGACCCGCCAGCAAGCCGGCTTGTATAGAAAGATCTGTCTGCTGATTCTGCCAGATTGAAATGGAGCCGGCTTGCGGACGGAGAATCGCGTCCACAACCGACGCGACATTGATGCCATTGCCGTTCAGCAGCCCCGCAGCATTAAAACTTACTCCCATTGCGATTCCCCTCTCTGGTCACATCCGGGACCGACGCCCCGTCCAAACTTGCAGCCTTGCCCCGCGCTGCGACCTGTTGCAGCAACTCCTGTGTCTGGTGGATCCCACGCAGCTCCGCCGCGCTCGGCACTTGCAGCACCAGGTTCCCCGACTGCTTGTCTAAGATTTGGTAAATGACGATGTCGTCTTCTGCCGTGTCTAGCTGCACTTTGACTTCATGTTCCGGGAACAAGGCCGGAACGGAAGTGTTTTGTCCTTTAGCAATTTCCGTCTTTGGGATGTTTCCCGAAACGGCACTGGGCGGGGGAGGCGCGACGTGCACCTTTGTCTGGGGAGTCTGACGCTCAATCCCAGTCGAACTGCCCTGCACCGGGTCAACGCTCATAACTCACCTGATTCTTTTACTGTAAAAATCGAAGGGAGGCGGGATCGAACCGCCTCCCTTCGAGGGAATGCTTATTGCAGCAGCTTGAGAACAAGTTGCTGTTGCTGGTTGGCCTGGGCCAGTGAGGAAATCCCGGTCTGTTCCAGGATGGAATACTTCGCCAGGGTGGCTACCGTCGATGGAATATCGGCGGCGCGAACCCCGTCTTCAGCACCAGTCAGGTTCTGCACCTGGTTGGTGATGACGCCGGCGGCACTTTGCAAGCGGTTGACGGTTGCGCCAATCGTCCCGCGCAGTGCGGCAACCGATTGAATGGCGCTGTTAATGGTCGCCAGGGAGGCGGTGGCGTCGGCAATGTTGGACAAGTCGTTAACGGATCCAGCCGTGCCTTGCGTCAAGCTCGTGCCCGCGAAGGCGTTGGAGGTTCCGGTCGACGATGTGGCAATGCCGTTGCCGGCGGTGCCCTTGGCGAGTGCTGTGAACGCCACGCTGGTTGGCGTGGCTAGCGCCGAGGCAGAAGTGTTGGCAACAGTAGGAGCTCCGTAGCTGGCGCCCGCACCGCTTCCACCATTCACGGCATTCGCCAGGTTCGTAAGGCTGGCCGCTTCGGTTGCGCCCACTAAAACTTCATTTGCTGTGGGCGTGCTGCTCAGAGCCGTAACAAACGTATACGTCTGCGTACCGACCGTTACGGTGTCGCCGCCCGTCGCAACTGGAGGAGCTCCAGCATCCAAGCCACCCGTGAAGTCCACGGTGGCGAAAGTGCCGGTCGAAGCTGAGCCGGAGATAAAGTTGCCTCCCGCGCCCGCCACGTTGGCTCCGAAGGCGATCGTGGTTCCGGTCACCGTCCCAGCCGTAACATTCGTATTGCGCGAGGTGTTGCTGCTGTAGTTCACTCCGCCCGAGCCGTTCACCGCAGCGGCCAGATTGGTCAACCCTGTGGCTTCACTGCTGCTGACAACTTCATTCGCCGTAGCGGCATGGCTGAGAGCAGCCACAAAGGTGTACGTTTGTCCGCCCACGGCTACGGTGCTGCCGGCAGTGCCGCCCGCCAGCGTTCCGGCGGTGAAGGCTTCGTCTCCCGCAACGGTGGTGGTTGAGGTAATCGCGTTTCCGCCGGTTCCATTGACGTTAGCCGCGAAGGTGAGAGTCGTCGCGGCAGCGGTTACTGCGTTGACGTTCGCGTTAGCGACGGTCCCGGTACCATACGCGGTTCCAGCTCCGCCCGGGGCGGCGTTGACCGCCGCTTTCAAGTTCAAGAGCGCCTGCGCGGTGCTCCCACCGATGGCGACTTCGTTTGCGATTCCAGCGCCGCCGGTCAGAGCCGTTTTGAAGGTGTAGGTTTTGCCTCCGATGGCGACCTGATCGCCGTCGGCAGGGCCGGTACCAGCAGTGGTCAGTGTAGTCGTGGCGACGGCAGAGGCCGTGAAAGCTCCGCCAGTAAACACATCGGATGAAGTAACCGCAGCCGTGCCCGCCGCCTGAGACAGAGTCCCGGTTGCCGCAACCGCTCCACCTAAGCCGAGACCGGTGCTAGACAACACTCCGGTGGCGACGCCGATGAGACTGTTGCTGTTCGAACTGGAATCGCTCAAGAACACATTGAGCGTATTGGCGGTGAACACCTGCCCACCGTTGTAATTGGTCTTGGAACCGACGCGGTCGATTTCAGCTTTGATGGCCGTAAATTCGTCGTTCAGTGCGACACGTTGCGGATCGGAGACGGTGCCGGTTGCGGCTTCGGTCGCGATCGTTACGGCGCGGTTGAGCAGTGTGGTCACCGCTGCCAGCGAACCATCTGCCACCTGCAGTTCCCCAACACCATCATTGGCATTGCGGGCGGATTGCGTCAGAGCCGTGATGTTTGCGTGCAATCCGTCGGCGATGGCCAGGCCGGCGGCATCATCCGCGCCGGTGTTAATGCGCGATCCAGAGGAAAGTTGAAAGAGGGCCTTCTGCAGATTTCCGTTCGTAATCGTCAATTGGTTCTGCGCGGCCAAAGATGCGACGTTGTTCAGTACACTCAGTGACATTGAAATGCTCCTTGTTAATTCCGATTTTGGGATCCGTCCCCGAAACCTTCCCGGAGATCGTTCCGCTTGTCCTGCGGAACCCAATTGCGTTTCACTCAGGTTTATCGGCTGCACGCGCCCGGGCTTTATTTCCACAGGTACCATCGGGTATTGGTCCTACGTAACCCGCCTCCCTTCCCACCTTCTCTCGCTGCCCCCGTTCTTTCTGCCGATCTTTATTGATGAAGCCTAATCAGTGGCGGGCCTTCTTCCGTCGACCTCCATCTAAGGAGCCAAATTATGATCCAGCTCACCCGCCTTAACAGTCACCCGCTGGTCGTCAACTCCGACCTCATCAAGTTCGTCGAGCAAGCCCCAGACACCGTGATCACTCTCGTCAATGGCGACAAAATTGTCGTTCGTGAAAGTGCTCAGGACGTTCTTGATCGGGTGGTCAACTTCCGCCGCTCCGTCCTCCAGGGCATCATGCTCTGGTGGGACAACCGTTCCGCCCTTCCCCCCGTTCTTGAAGCCATTGGCTGCCCTGCCAGTGAGAGAGCGAAATAGGAGCCTCTGGTGGACAAGGCTACCCTCGGAGGTCTCGCGCTGGCTGTCGGCGGCATCTTGCTCGGCTTGATGCTGGAGGGTGGAAATCTGGGCCAGGTCCTGCAGCCGACCGCGGCCCTGATCGTATTTGGCGGCACCCTCGGCGCCATTCTCATCCAATATCCTCTCCCCGTTGCCCTCACCGCCTTCCGGCGCCTTGCCCAGGTGTTCGTCGAGCCCACCGAGAATCCAAAATCGACCATCGATCTATTGGTCAAGTACGCCCATCAAGCGCGCCGCGAGGGCATCATCTCGCTCGATAAAGAACTCACCGTCATCCAGGAACCATTCCTTCGCCGCGCCCTCATGCTCGCCGTCGACGGCACCGAACCCCAGGAACTCCGCGCCATCATGGAACTCGAACTCGATAACAAAGAAGAACAGGAAGAAAAAATTCATCAGCTTTTCGAGTCGGCCGGCGGATTTTCTCCCACCATCGGCATCATCGGCGCCGTCCTCGGTTTGATCCAGGTGATGCAGCACCTCGACAAAATCGACGAAGTCGGCAAAGGCATCGCCGTCGCCTTCGTCGCCACTCTCTACGGAGTCGGAGCCGCCAACCTGATCTTGCTGCCCGCCGCCGGCAAACTGAAAATTCGCATTCGCGACGAACAAATCATTCGCGAAATGACTCTCGAAGGCGTCGTTTCCATCCTCGAAGGCATGAATCCACACATGCTCGAAACCAAGCTCCTCGGATTCCTCACCGACGCTCATGATCCCGCCGGCCCCGCCGAGGAGGTACGCGCATGAGCCGCCGCAAGCGCCGCCCCAGTCACTCCAATCACGAACGCTGGCTGGTTTCCTACGCCGACTTCATTACCCTCCTGTTTGCCTTCTTTGTCGTCCTCTATGCCTCCTCCCAAGTCGACAAGCGAAAAGTCGGCAAGCTCGCCCTCGCGATTCAGGTCGCTTTTCAAAAAATGGGTGTCTTCGAGGCCTCGACCACCGAAGTCCCCATCGATAACTCGTCCCCCATGCCCTTCAGCACGGCGCAAGCGATCGAGAGCTCGGAACGCACTGCGAGCCTGGGGCGCATCGCTTCTCAGCCCAATGGGTCTCCCGGCACAACCGAGGAGAATGGCGACCTGGCCGAACTACAGGCCGAACTGGAAACTGCGCTCGCTCCCCAGATTCAACATAAGGAAGTCGCCATGCGCCGCGAGCCCGACGGTCTGGTGATCAGTTTGCGCGAGGTTGGTTTTTTTGAAAGCGGCGCTGCCCGAATGAAGTCCTCGTCGCAAGCCGCTTTCGACCGCATTGCCGGAATGCTCCTGAAGCGCGACTATCGCTTGCGCATCGAAGGCCACACCGATAACGCTCCCATTCACAACACCCAGTTTCCCTCCAACTGGGAACTCTCGACTTCGCGCGCCACTGAAATCATCCGCGTTCTCATCGTCCGCGATGGCTTCGGCCCCGAACGCTTGAGTGCCGCCGGATACGCCGCCTATCACCCCGTCGCCAGCAACTCCACCGCTGAAGGCCGCGGCATGAACCGCCGCGTCGACATCGTCGTCCTCGGACGCGGGTTGCCCGCCGCCCCCGATGCCCATTCTGTAGCCGACGCCCGGACACGCTCTGTGGAGGGTCCGCCGAACTTGGCAGAGCGTGCGTCCCCCGTGATTTCGCCCAAGCCCACGCCCGTGAAAGCGTTCGCCAGTCGTCCACCGCAGTAATTCCACCCTGCGCCCGTCGATCTCCGCAGGTTCCTCGCAGATCCCTCGCAGGTCCCTCACTCGTGCAATTGCGCCGGGCGCACTGGACGTTTAAGATTCCTCCACTCCCATGTCTGAACTCATTGCAACTGAGCCCTCGCAACTGCCCTCACTTCCCAGCCCAGCTTCCCAAGCTTCCGTCGAGGTTTTCGCCGTCTACGGCGTCGAGCCCGAGATCCAGGCTTACGCCATGGCCAAGTACTCGCGATCCTCCCTCTCCATGAAAGAGTCGTTGAAGGAAATCACCACCCAGAAGGCCGAAAAATTTCTTAACACTTTTTATTTTCAGTACGGCCATCGCTCCATCGCCGACCTTGCCCACATCGCGCTGGCCATCGAGCGCCTGTCGATTCTCGCCGCCATCGTCGTCGCCGATGAGCCCCGCTGGGATGGCCAGGAGCGCTCCACTCGCTATCAGGACTTCAGAAAGAGTGGCTACTACACGCCGACCTTCGCCGCTTCCGAGGGCACGTCTCAAACTCTCTATCGCGA
>JAYUJG010000324.1:0-5508 GCA_043765355.1 Acidobacteriaceae bacterium
AGTGTCCGCGCCACACAGGCTAGAACACCCTTCCGAGCTGAAAAAACCATTTCTGATGGCCAGAGTCGCCCACACTGCCGCCGATAAATAGCGGGCCCAGCGCGGTTTCCGCCACCACTCCCGCCTCGACGTCGGTGGGAAATTTCGTTTCCGGCGAGAACCCGTACATCTTCGCAAACTCGTACGAGCTGACGAAATAGACCTTCTTGCCAACGAACGGCGGCAAGTTCAGCAGATCATGAATATAGCCAGCCCGGAACAGATAATACTGCTGTCCGAAGAGTTCGTTGGTGCCGTAGGCGCTCAGCCGCAAAGGCGCGCCGAGAAAAAACAACGGGATCCCGGAATTTCGGGCGCCAAACGTCGATCCACCCTCCGCCGTGACGAAAATCGAGCCTTTGGCGCTCACCCGGCGAAAGCCCTCCAGTCGGACGTCCATCGCAGGAATCCGCTCAACCGCTCCCGGATAGGCGTCATACCAATGAAACGTGCCGTCCGCGATGTAGCCGGTGCGCGGGACAATCGGGTCGTCGGTGTGGTCGGCCCGGAAGTGGATATGAGTGTCGCCCACGCGCCCGCTGATGGACCCGAAATCGGCCCTGCCGAGGTTGAGATGCGCATTGGAATACCCGATCTGGTATCCCACGCGAAGTTCGGTGATGCGGTTGAAGCCGTAGCCCACATCGATCCCGCCGTTTTCCTGATGCACGCGGTAGAGCGCTACTGGATCGTTGTGCTGGAAGAATTTCACTCCCGTGTTGCTGGCTCCGATATGAGGCGCAAAAAACCATTTGCTGAGTGCGTTGAACGGCCGATAGAGTTCCGTGTTAATGCTGTAAATATTTCCAAAGGCAAAATCGGTTCGCCACTCCGACCGGTATCCGGCGACATCCAAAAACGTCAGCCGTCCGGCGTCGGTAAAAGTGGCATCTTTGCTTTCGGAGCCGTCCGCCTCAAAGCCGACTTGAACCGTCGGGGGCGCATATCCTTTTTCGTGGACGGACACGATTACTCCGGTCCTGTCGCCTTTTTCTTCAAGCCAGTAGTCGACGGAATCGATCTTGCCCGTGCCAGTCAGGCGATTCAACAGGTTTTCCATCTCTGGGAGATTGATCGGTTTGCCGGCTAGATCCCGCAAGAAGTGCTCCAGGTTGTGCGCCGACTTTTCGTCCGTTCCTCTCACTTCCACAAACTGGGGGACGGGCACTTCCGTTTTCCGCCGCTCTTTTCGGCGCTCCAAATGAGCGCTCCAGTCAGCATCGTCCAGAGCGTAGGGAGCCAGAATATTTGCCTTGGTGGCGGCGGCTTGCGCGCCGCGGTCGATGATGGTCCGGGACTGGTCGTAGTCGAGCGCCGTGAAGGCCGTGACGTCTACATTGACTACGAGGTCCGCCCCCGCCAGGCCGCGAATTTCGTTCTGGTGAATCACCACTTCAACCGAGCGTCCGAGCACGCTGAAGAGAGACTGAATCTGCGATGCGTCCGAGGGCGCGGTTTCAAGATGAACCGCGATCACCACGTCCGCGCCCATCTGTCTCACCACATCGGTAGGCAGATTGCCCAGAAGCCCGCCATCGACGTAGACATTCTCACCGTCGCGCACTGGAGCAAAAAGGGCGGGGATCGACATCGTGGAGCGCATGGCCTGGGCGATCGAGCCGTGATCGAAGACGAAGGCTTTGCCAGTCACCAGATTTGTCGCAACACATCGAAACGGAATCGGAAGGTCGTCAAACGATCCGTTGTGGGTGTAAGGGAGTATTTCTCGATCAATCAGCAGACTTACTCCCTGGCCCGAGTTTAAGCCCGGCGGCAGCGAGAATCCTTTCTTCAGACCGAACTCAAGACGGCTGGGAAACGCTCGGGAGTCCTCTTTGCGGCGGTACGACAAATCCCGATACTCTGTTTCCCCTTCGATGATGGCGTTCCAGTCCTGTTTCTCGACGATTGCTTTCAACTCGGCGGGAGACTTTCCCGTGGCGTAAAGCCCGCCTACCAGGCCGCCCATGCTGGTTCCGGCAATATAGTCGATGGGAATATGGTGGTCTTCAAACCATTGCAGCACGCCGATATGCGCCAGGCCGAGTGCGCCGCCGCCTTCGAGGGCGACGCCGATCGTCAAGCGCTTCTTTGCGGGAGCGGCGGTTTCAGGAGCCTGAGCAAATCCGCCGACTGAACAAAGAGAGCAGAACACGATTGCTGCGAATGAAAAACGGGATAAAGTGCGCATTGATTGTCCTCTCGATAGACATCGCGTCGCGGCCGATGAAAGTGAGCCCGGCAAACAGTAATTCCCTGGATTTTCGAGGTTGCCTTAGCCGGAAGGATTTTGCAAGACGCAGGGCAATTTCGGGGGAGTATCGCACACGCGTAGAAATGCTTACCCCTTGCTCTGTATATGACGAGATTGAGACGGGCAATGCCCGTCACCACACGATCTTTAGTTGGGCTTGCGGAATTTACTGTCGGCCAGGTAGCGCAGCATAATTGAATCCGTCGCGCTCTGAAACTGCTGCTCCATCTCCGGGCTGCGAGACGGCGCATCCATGCGCAGCGTCTGCCGGAATTTTTCGCCCATCTCCGAATCGCTGGTCACGACCTGGGTGTAGAACCAGAGAAAGTGACGCATCTGGTCGAGAGAAGACTTGAGCACTTGAATCGATTCCATCTCCGGTGGATCGGAGAGCGCTTCCATCAGCTCGGGGTCAGTCGGAGCCTGCATGGCTGCGCAATTCAGCTCGCGCTGGATCACCCGCAGGTCGTCCGTAATCCGCAGTATGCGGAGATGAATCTCTTCCATGCTTTCCCGGTTCTCGCGATCCATAAGGTCCTTTCCGACCCAACCAGACTCTCCGGCCAATGCGCCTGCCGGCGAATGCGTTCTTATCAAGATCGCACCCGTGAGCACATGCGGAAAGATTCCTCGTGTTCATGTGCTTCCGTAATTGAAGTTACCTTAGGTCGAAAAGCCTTACGGGACGGGCGATTTCATGCAGTGACTTTTAGCCAGCGACTTACGCCGTCTGGCGGGTGGCAGCGGTGTAAGCGGCTAGCGAGGAGCCGTCAGCGGATGGGAAAGGTGCGAGCGCGCGAAACGGATTTCCGGGACGCCAACGATACGCGTGCCCTGGGCGGGCGATTCCACCGCCTCCACCAACGAAAGGATGAATTGCTCAAGAGTAACCAGGCCCAGCCTGAGGGCGGCCGCGCGCGTCCAGGGCAGCCACTCACACACCTTATAGAAGGGCAGTAACGCGCAGGGCCAGCGGTGCCCGGGTCCCAGCACATACCAGGGACGGAGAATGGTCGAGTTAAGATGCAGCGCCTGGATCATCCCCTCGCATTCGGCGCGCACGGCGATATAGTCCTTCATCAGCTTCATGGGGGCCGGGTGGGCGACGCTCACATAGATGAAATGCTGCATCGCCAGCTCGGCGCAGGCGGAGATGGCCTCGCGCGCGGCGACCAGGTCGATGGCGCGAAACTCGGCGGCCTTCGCTGGAGAGGGATGAGGCACTCCAACGAGCTGGATGAAAGTGTCCGCCGGGCGAATGAGCTGGCGGTAACTGTTGGCGTCGAGCGGGTTGCCAGACACTACTTCGCAGGCCGCCGGCAGCTTGGCTTTCGAGCTAGGACGGACCAGCACCCGCACCCGATGGCCGCGCTCGATCAGGATTGGGATGAGGGCCATACCGAGGTAACCAGTCCCACCCGCAATAAAGACGCGGCGCGAGTCCGACGACTTCGGTAACGATTTGACTCTGAGCAAGAGCCGGATATCGGAGATGGATGCAGCCACAGCTTCGTACGCTCCCAGGGCCGTTGCGGATTGCGATCAGCGCAAGTGCTCAGGATCAGAATACAGATGCAGGGTACAGGTACGGCACCCAAACAAGAAGTTTAATTTAAGGGAGGCGCCGGGTGTGATACAAACGGTTCGCAATGGCAACAACACCGACGACGACAACGACAACGCCGCCCACTGGCCTGGTGCGGGCCATTGGCCGCTGGAGCCTGGCTGCGCTGGCCGTGAACTCGATTATCGGGAGCGGCATCTTTGGGTTGCCGGCCACGGTAGCTGGACTGCTTGGCAAACGTAGTGTCGTAGCGGTGCTGATCGCCGGCGCTGCGATGGGCGTGATTATGGCCTGCTTCGCCGAGGTGGCCTCGCAGTTTCCCGAGGCGGGTGGCCCTTATCTGTACGCGCGCGCCGCCTTCGGGCGGCTGATCGGGATTCTCGTCGGCTGGATGCTCTACCTGGCGCAGACTGCGGCGCCCGCGGCGAACGCCAATTTGTTTGTCGTTTACCTGGCCGAATTCTGGCCCGCGGCAAAAGAACGATGGCCACGCTTTGCGATCCTGACGTTACTCGTGGGCCTGCTGGCGTTGATCAATCTACGTGGGGCACGGCAGGGCACGGCGGTTAGCAACGTCTTCACCGTCGCGAAAATCCTGCCCTTGCTGATGGTGATATCCGCGGGCGCAGCGGTTACCGTTATCCATCCTGCGCCGTGGGGTGCGACGGGGACAGTGCCGCCGAGCGTCTGGATGAAGGCGATGGGGTTGCTCGTTTTCGCCTACGGTGGTTTTGAAACCGCTCTGGTGCCTCTGGGTGAAGCGAAGAATCCGGGACGGGACGCGGTGTTTGCCATGTTTGTGTCGCTCTTCGCCTGCACCGCCATCTATGCTTTGGTGCAATGGGTAGTCGTGGGAGTTCTAGGTCCAAGTGCGACGACGGATCGTCCCCTGGCGGAAGTGGCGCGCATCACCATGGGCAATCGCGGCGCTGCGCTGGTTGCAATCGGCGCGCTGGTCTCGGTCTACGGTTACTTGAGCGCCAAGACTCTGGGCATGCCGCGCGTCACCTACGCCCTGGCAAAAGGAGGCGATCTGCCTCAGGTATTTGGCGCGGTCGGTCCCAGATTCCACACGCCGTGGTTTTCCATTCTGTTCTATTCGGCGGCAGTGTGGGGGCTGGCGATCGCCGGCAGCTTTGCCTGGAATGTAACATTGTCTGTGGTCGCGCGCTTGTTCTACTACGCCGTGGTGTGCGCCGCGCTGATCGCCTTGCGGCGAAAGCGTCCGCTGGGCAGTGGTTTCCGGATGCCTGGCGGACCAGTGCTGGCCGTGGTCGGAATCGGAATTGCCGTCGCCTTGACCACCCAAACCGACCTCAGCAAGACGCTCATTCTGGCCGCAACAGCAGGCGCCGCATTGCTGAACTGGCTCTGGGCGCGGAGGGGCACGACTGCCGAATAAGGGAAGGGCGCGACTTCAGTCGTGCCATAACCCGCTAAAATCTGTCTGCGCTTCAGCGCCTGCGGCACGGCTACCATGGGGGAACGATTGTCCAAGCTTCGACTAATTTGCGTGTTACTAATGACTGCCGCTTCCTGCTTCGCGCAGCGCGACCCAGTGCTCAAGCAGATTGATCTGCCCCACCCTTATTACTTCCGGGAAATGTATCTGCCACAATTGACCACGGGGCCAAGCGCGGCTGCGTGGTCG
>JAYUJG010000325.1:0-7951 GCA_043765355.1 Acidobacteriaceae bacterium
CGGACGACTCGTCGGGCCTCTCCTCTCGCAACGTAACTTCGGGAACCCTCCCACGGGTAACCGATGTGACGTTTCGCTTTTTGGCGTTCGTGGCTATGATCCGTTTGTCTCGGCACAAAGATGGCGGAGCGGGAATGGATCGGCGAAAAGAGCGCAGGCTGGAACTGGAGTTGCCGGTACGTATCTGGGGCGTCGACCGGCTGGCGCAGCCTTTTGCGGAGATTGTTCGAGTGCGAAATGTCAGCAATCGCGGGGCGGTCCTGATTGGGGTGCGCTCCAAGGTTCAGACCGGAGAATTAGTCGACGTGCAAAACGGCGCGTCGCGGGCACAGTTTCGCGTGGTGTGGGTCAGTCTTTCGGGAGAGGCCGGCATACAGGCTCTGGCATTTGAGCCGCCTATCTTGGGCATCGGCCTCCCCAAAGTTTTTGAAATGGTGGGGACCGGATAGGCCTACGCCGAATGGCACTGATCGGCCAACTAACGTGGATTCACGTTGCCGGTTCCCACTTTTGTTTCTTCCGTTTCTCCGATTAGAAATCTGGAAAATACTTCGTTGGATAGGAGGCGTCCGCGAGCGGTAAGCCGCACGGTTGCGCCTCGCTGTTCGAGCAGGCCATCCTGCAGGCTCTGCTGGATTGCGGATTCCCATGCGGCGTGCGCGTTTTGCGTGAGACCTCCGATTTTCGTTTCAAGTCTTTCGCGAATTTCCCTCCTTAGCTGTTCCAGATCGATGCCACCGTTCTGGCGCAGTCCGAGGAAAAGACTTTCTTCAATTGCGGCCTGCGCGCTCACCGGAGTGACTGCACGTGGTACGCGGTTCATGAAGGCGTCGAGCGAGTCGGGAGTTGCGAAACGGACGGGCAACGGCGTGCGTCCCCACGCGGGCTGGGTGTTCAGCATCGAGTGTGCATCGACTCCGAAGCCGATGTAGGGCTGGCGCGTCCAATATTTCAAGTTGTGGCGCGACTGGCGATTGTGCGGTGGTTCCATGCGGGCAAAGTTTGAAATCTCATACTGTGCGACGCCCGATGCATCGAGCGCTTCACACGCCTGCTGGTAAAAGTCCGCAGTCGCGTCGTCATCGGGAACATGGTGGGCGTGGTAGCGCGCCCCTCCTGCGATCAATTCGTTGCCCAGGCGCGAATCCGAGTCCACCTCAAGCATGTAAACACTGGCGTGCGGAACGCCCGTTGCAATCGTCTCCGACACTGAGAAAGCCCAACTTGCCGGCGTCTGGTGTGGCAGTCCCGCGATCAGGTCGATACTGATGTTATCGAGGCCAGCCTCGCGCAGGCGGCCGATTTCTTCCAGCACGATCGAGCGGTTGTGCAGCCTTCCTACAGAGTGCGCTTCGTGATCGACGAACGACTGCACGCCCAGGCTCACGCGATTCACGCCGCAATGCAACAAAGTCTCGATCAGAACGGGCGTGAGCGTTCCCGGAGCGCATTCGACCGTAATCTCGGCCTCGGCCGCAAGCGCAAAATGATCGCGCACCGCGGCAAAGATGCGCCGCAACTGTGCACTTTCGAGGATCGACGGAGTTCCTCCGCCGAAGTAGATCGTGTCCGCAGTCTCTTCTAGTTCACATCCCAGTTGCGTGGCGAGCTTCCGTGAGCCGGCGATATCCTCGACCAGTTGAGCCACGTAATTTTCGTAAGCGGACTTCGAGAACACATCCGAGGCAAAGTTGCAGAAGCTGCATTTGGTCCGGCAAAAAGGGACGGAGATATACAGGCCAACCGGCATGCTTTCATTGATTGTATGGGACAGACATGCACCGCGTCCGTGACACTGGCAGCGCGACCCATCTTTCGTCGTTTGTCTTTTACGTTCGTCGTTCGTCTTTCATCGCCATTCAGGGTTGATCGAAGGATCACCCGGCAAGCTCGTGGCCGGGATGTTAGGCTTGGACGAGAGCCCCCTAGCGAGAGCCGGCTTATGAGCGTTGAATCGATCGATCGTCTTTGCAACCACTGTGGCCAGACGTTTTCCACCTTCCTGCACGAAATGGAGGAACAGAACGCGAAAGTTGTGTGTCCGGACTGCCGCGAGAACGCCGACTGCCATCCTCCCCAATCCACGCCCGGTACCGCTACCCCACCGACCCCCAAGCCGAACTTTAGCTACAAAATCGCAAAATAATATCGCCTCGATGTCGATTGCGACGCATCTGCTTCGTCGTATCCATAGAGTGAGGATTCAACAAGCAATTCGGAATACATAACGTCGCAATGTTGATGATTGTGGAGTCGCGAAACGCTTGACCTTGTACTCAGGGAAAGGCCCGAGACCAGGCCCGACGTTCAAAGTGTTGGTGGGACGACTAAATTCTCGCTCAAATTTCGGAATCGAATTTACTTCCGGCGCTTCTAATTCTAAACAACGTCGTGTTGAGCAACCAAGGGGTTCGCAAACATAACAACAATGAGGGTCATCTCGGGTTGTCCATCCTGCAACGATTGCTCTATCCTCAGGGGCTAACTCAAATGGCGATGACGCTCGTTCTGGGAGATTTTCCAATCGACTGCCAAGTTGTCGCCTGCCAGGATTTTCGGAGTCCGCATGACCCTAACTCGTTTTGTCACCAAGAGTGCGTTCCGCAACAAGCGGCGCAGCGTCCTCACCGTGCTCAGCATCATGTTCTCGCTGCTGCTGCTGACTTTGATGATGACGGTGTGGCACGCCTTCTACGTTGACACGTTCAGCGCCGAATCCGCGCAGCGCCTGGTCACCCGTCATCGCGTCTCTCTCATCGAATCCATGCCCGCCTTTTACCGTGAGAAAATTCGCACCATCCCCGGCGTCGTGGCCGTTGCCCCCAACAACTGGTTTGGCGGCATCTACCGCGATTCCAAGCCGGAGAATTTTTTTGCGCGGTTCGGCACTGACCCGCAGGAGATTCTGAAAATTTTTACCGACTTCAAAATTCCCGACGACCAATTGCTCGCCTGGCAGCGTGATCGCGCCGGCGTGATCGTCGACACTGGACTCGCCAAAAAATACGGCTGGAAGATCGGCGACCGCATCGTGCTCAAGGGAACCATCTATCCCGTGGATCTGGAACTGACCGTCCGCGGAATCTACACGGGGCCGGAACCCACCAATTCCGTTTACTTCAATCAGACGTATGTCGAAGAGGCGGTCCCATTCGCCAAGGGAAAGGCGGGGACGTTCGCTATACTCGCCGATTCTCCGGGCAGCGTTCCCGCAGTCGCATTGGCGGTAGACACCATGTTCCGCAATTCTCCCGAGCCGACAAAGACCGAGAGTGAAAAAGCGTTCCAGTTAAGCTTCATCAACAGCATCGGCAACGTGAAGGCATTCATCCTAAGCATCTGCTTCGCGGTCGTGTTCGCGACGTTGCTGGTCTCGGCAACGACCATGGCCATGTCGATCCGCGAACGCACGCGAGAGGTTGCGGTCTTAAAAACTCTGGGATTTACCCGACAATTGATCTTGCGCCTCTATATCGGAGAAGCCGTGCTGGTGGCTCTGACTGGCGGCGTCCTGGGAGTTATGTTGGCCATTGTGCTGGTCTCGGCGATGTCGCGCGCTCCCGGAATGGCCCTGTTTCTTTCCGGGATGAAAGTGACGGGTTCAACTCTGTTCGTGGCGGTAATCGTCGCGGGAATGGTGGGATTTTTAAGCGCGATCCTGCCTGCCCACCACGCCGCAAAGTTAGATATAGTTGAGGGCTTACGCTACATCGGGTAAGTTCCCTAAGATCAATCGTTACCAGACAGAGACCTATGGCGATCCCAATCAGCTACAACATCCGCAACCTGAAACTCCGCAAAGGCCTCACCATCATGACGGCCCTGGGCATCGCGCTCACGGTGACCACCGCCGTTTTCCTGATGGCGCTGCTGGCCGGCCTGAAGAAAGCCTTCATGACCAGCGGCGATCCCATGAATGTGCTGGTCATGCGCAAGGGATCTGTGGCGGAGTTATCCGGAGGCTTCGACGCCAGTCTTTTCCCCACCTTGAAGACGCTTCCTGGGATCGCCCAGGATGCCAAGGGCGAACCGCTCGCCTCCGCCGAATGGGTCGTAGTAGTGGTGCTGCCGCGCAACAATGGAACCGGTGAAGTCAACGTATCGGTTCGCGGACTGATGCCCGCAGGCCTGACACTGCGCCCGAACGCCAAGCTGGTCGAAGGCCGCTGGTTCACTCCCGGACAACGTGAAATCGTCGTGGGGCAGTCCATTCACAATCGTTTTTCCGGCACCAACGTCGGCGACACTCTGGATTTCGCCAAGGGGCAATGGAAAGTTGTCGGCGTCTTCGACTCCGGCGGCACGGCCTATGATTCCGAACTCTGGGGCGACGTCAACCAGATTGCGGCCGACTTCGACCGTCAGGGGGCCTTCGCTTCGGTTTACCTGCGCGCCACCGACCCGGTGGCCGCTGACGCTTTGAAACACCGCGTCAGCGACGATCAGCGACTAAAGCTTGAAGGCACGCTCGAAACCGAATACTACGAAAAGCAAACCAGCTCGGGCGGGGCCATCAAATTTATCGGCACGTTCGTTGCGATCATCATGGCCATCGGATCGAGTTTCGCGGCGATGAATACGATGTATGCGGCCGTGGCGTATCGCTCCAAGGAAATTGCAACCCTGCGCATCATCGGATTTTCCAGGCCGAGCATTCTCACATCGTTTGTAATCGAGGCCCTGCTGCTGTCGTTGTTGGGAGCCATCGTCGGTATCGTTTTGATCCTGCCCTTCAACGGCATGAGCACCGGCATCGGAAACTCGCTGACGTTCAGCGAAACGGTATTCAGTCTGCACCTGACCTGGGCCGTGGCGCTGACTGCGGTTGGTTTTGCCATGATTATGGGATTAATCGGCGGATTCGCGCCCGCATGGCACGCAGCGAGGCAGGATATTCTGACGTCGTTGCGAGCTTAGTTTCCCTTTGAAACTTGTAAAGCACCGGGAGCGTAAATTAAGGAATGCCGACGAAAACCGAACCTACCGATAGCAAACACGACGACCTGCGCAGCCTCCGCATCGACCGCTCCATGCGCGACGGCGGCGGGGAGCCCCCCGCATGGTCGCGCCGCTTCATCCTCGGCGGAATTGCCGTCGTCGTGCTGCTGGGGATCGCAGTTCTGGCTTATCGTGCGCTCTCCGGAGACGCGCCCGAGGTCGAAGTCGCGCGCGCCACCGCCGAAGGCAGCAACGTTGCCGGCAGCACCGTGCTCTCGGCCAGCGGATACATCGTCGCGCATCACAAGATCAGCGTGAATTCCAAAGTTACCGGCCGCGTCGCTTGGATTGGCGTGGAGAAAGGCGACAAAGTAAGAGAAGGCCAGGTTTTGGTTCGCCTCGAGGATCAGGAATTTCGCGCCCAATACCAACAGGCGCAAGGCGCGGTCGAGAGTTTCAAGGCGCGCCTGCTGGAGGCGCAGAACGGTTCGCGTCCCGAAGAAATCAAGCAGGCGGATCACAATCTTTCGGAAGCACGCGCCACCGCCCTCAACGACAAGGTCAACCTGGATCGCCAGCGCGAACTGTTTTCCCAAGGCGTCGCCTCCAAGCAAAATCTCGACGACGCGACCGCCAAGTACGAGTCTTCTCAGCAGCGAATGGACTCTCTGGAACAGTCGTCGAAGCTCATGCAACTGGGCCCTCGCGCGGAAGAAATTCAGCGTTCTCGCGGAGATCTGCAACAGGCCGAAGGTCAGGCCGCCTACGCCAAGTCGCAGCTCGATGCCACCGTGATCCGCGCGCCGGTAACCGGCACGATCCTCGAACGCACGGCGGAGAAAGGCGAACTGGTCACTGCGCAATTCGCCAGCGGCGCCGAAGGCGGGCCACGCGGATCGGTAGTGGCCCTCGCCGACCTGAACGACATTCAAGTCGAGCTCGACATCGCGCAGGATGACTTCGCCAAACTGTCTCCGAGGCAGGAAGGCACCGTCACCCTCGACGCGTTCAAGGATCGCTCCTACAAAGGTGAGATCGCCGAAATGTCGCCGGAAGCGAATCGGCAGAAGGCCACGGTTCAAGTCAAAGTTAAAATCCTGCAACCGGATTCCTACCTGCGCCCGGAAATGAATGCCACGGTGCAGTTCAAGGCGACGGCAAATGATGAAAAAGGCGCGAGCACAAAACAGTCTTACGTCTTCGTTCCAACCGCCGCCTTGCGCGACAAAGACGGAAAGAAATTTGTACTGCTCGCCTTCAACGGGAAAGCTCTTCGCCGCGAGGTTCACGTGCAAGGCCAGCGTTCCGGCGGCTCACTGGTGGACTCGCTGGTAGGGGGCGAAAACGTAATCACGGCAGGGCCCGCGGATTTGCAGGACGGACAAACAATTCGAATTAAGGGGCAACAATGAACGCCATGTCAGCTTCGACTTCGACGCAGTCATCGACGAAACCAGCCAGCGGCAGCAAGGTTGTGCTGGCCCAAGGCGTAAGCAAGATTTTCAAACGCGACGCCTTTCAGGTGACCGCGCTCGACAATGTGTCGATCGACATCGCCGCCGGCGAATTTCTGGCGCTGATGGGTCCTTCCGGATCGGGCAAGACCACGCTGCTCAACATGATCGCCGCCATCGATCGCCCCACCTCCGGCGAGTTGCTGGTGATGGGCGAAAATGTTTTCCGACTGAACGACAGCCAGTCCGCCCACTGGCGCAACACGCACGTCGGCTACGTGTTTCAGACTTTCAATCTGATCCCGGTGCTCACCGCGTTTGAGAATGTAGAGTTGCCGCTGCTGCTGACCAAGATGACGCCGGCGCAGCGCCGCGACCATGTGATGACCGCGCTCAAACTGGTGGGATTGGACGACCGCGTCCATCACCTGCCCAAGCAACTTTCCGGCGGACAGGAGCAGCGCGTGGCCATCGCCCGCGCCATCGTCAGCGATCCCACGCTGATTCTTGCCGACGAACCGACCGGCGACCTCGACAGCAATTCCGCGACGGAAATCCTTGAGATTTTGAAGCAGCTAAATCAAAGTTTCAACAAAACGATTGTGATGGTAACCCACGATCCGCACGCCGCCCAATACGCGCACCTAACGCGGCATCTGGAAAAAGGAAGATTGCTGCCCGCTTGAACGGGCGCAGCGCGTCCAGAATCACTGCTGCGGAAAGAAGCAGGCGGAGAAGGTCAGCACGAACGGGAAGGGCACGACTTCACAGCTTGCGAAAAAAATCGGGTCAGAGCAAAGAGCGTTACCACAGCGGCTAAAGCCGGATTAATGACAAAGCATTTACCGCAACGCTGAAGCGCTGCGCCACCCAAAATCGGCCGCCGAGGTCAGGCAGTCTTTCTCGACGCAATCGCGCTCGACGCAATCGCGCTCGAGGCAATCGCATCCATCGTCTCGGCCTCGCTGATCCACTCCCACACCCGGCGCCCGCGCTCATTGCTCAGGCTGCGAGCCTCGCCATAATCCACAAGCCGATTGAGAACCGTAGTCACCGAAGCCAACGGATCCTTATGCCGCGCCAAAATTGCCGGAGCATATCGCTCCAGCTCCCCGCAAACCTCGCGCGCTCCAAGCGGACGCCGCACTTCCATCAGCACACGACGGCAAGCCTTGGTAAATCCCGCCTGACGGCCATTCGGCTTGCGATCGATGAGTTCCAGCAAATCGTCGCCCAGCACCTGCTCCCCGAAAAGATTCGCCAAGCCTACGATGGTCTGTTTCACGGTGCCAATGCGCTTCATAATCTCGCCGCGCTGCCGCATCAACTGGAGCAGCTCTTCATGCGCCGCCTTTACCACCTGCTGCGCCGAGACGCTATTGGCTTGCGCATCCAGCGCGCCCCTCCCATCGCCATTGCTCTTCCCAACTTCCATAGCCCCTCCCGAGGAAACGGACGGATCACGATCCACGCCCCTGTCTTCTATACGGAAGACAACACCGCGAAGTTCCATTGTCAGTTGGACTGGTTTGGCGAGAAAAGGTTATCGAAAAAAGAGG
>JAYUJG010000326.1:0-19352 GCA_043765355.1 Acidobacteriaceae bacterium
GGTGAATGCGGCAGAGATTCCGAGAAAGACCTTGCCGCTCAGAGATGGCCAGAGGTAAATGCCCGCTGCCCCGACCCCAACCACCGCGCAAATGACCAGCCAAAGACGAAGGTGCTCGGCATAGTGAGCTCGCATCGCTCGAACGTAGTCGCTCTCCAGGTAGCGGAAAGAAAGGCTCACGGTTGAATTGGTCAAGGTCTTGATCCGAGTCAACGCAATCTTAGCTCAGCTGGGCTAGGGTAGCTGTCGACAGATCGGGATTCAACTAAAAACCATCGGGCCGCCCGTTTGGGAGATGCATAGCCTGGACTACGCAAACGCCGTCCTAAGAAAATTCAGCAGTTGCCACCCATCCATATATTTGTAAGGCGTCTCGCCCAGCGTGTAATGTCCGCAGGGCAGCACGACGACTTTGTGATCGAGCTTGTGCTTCTCGAATTCCTCGACCACCTGTTCTGAAAATTCGGGCAGGAATGTCATGTCGTACTTCGCATAGATGATGAGCGAGCGGCGGGGCCAGCGCGAGAACTTGTCGAAGTAGGACATTGGGCTGACGGCACGCCACACCTGGCGCAAATTCTGCAGATCGATTGTGGTTTCGAGGCCTTCGCGGATGTGGCGTGTGGATTGGCCGTGCCACACTACATCGGCGAAGTAGGTTGAGGCGTGATTGAAGGCGGCGACCGTGATCCGCGGATCGTGGGCGGTGGCGATGAAGGCGTAGCACGAGCCCAGACTCGTGCCGAGGATGCCGAGCTGGCTGTAGCCTTGGGTTTCGAGCCAATCGAGGCAGCAGCGGACGTCGACTACGCCCTGGCGGACGGAGTCGAGCGTGCGTCCGATGTTGGCGGAGACGGCGTAGTCGGCGCGGTCGATCTCGGCGGGGCGGCGGATGTCGTGATATGGCATGGTCATGCGCAGGACCGCGATGCCGATCCAGTTCAGGGCGCGGCAGAGACTGTTGTAGGCGATGGCGTCGGCATTCCAGTGGGGTAGCAGGACGACGGCGCGGTTCCCCTTCGCGGGAAACCAGCGCGCGTTCAGCAGATTGTTTTCGGGAAACGGCGTGACTACCGGCGACGTGAAGCGTAGAAAGTCGGCGTGCGTTCCGCGAATTTTTTCTTCGAGGCGCGGGTCGGGGACCTCGCGCGTGCTAAAGACCTGAACCTCGCGGCGCTCCAGGCGGAAATCGGTGGGCTTCTGGTAGGAGTAAAAATTGTCGCTGTCGCCGATGATGCGGTCGTTGAAGCGGGAGAAATAATGCAGAAGGTCGCGGGAAGTCTGCCCCGATTTTCCTGACGGGGGAGCGCCGTTGCGTACGGGCCAACTTTTTGTCCAGTCCAGGCCCCAGTCCATGGGACGGACGACGCGGTTGTTGTCTACCGAGGTGAGGCGGGTTTCCCAGTCGTACATCCATTGTGCGTAGCGCGAAGGCATGGGTGTAAAACCGTTTATAACAAATTTGGCGGCGAACGAGAGGCGCCGAGCATCCGACGGCAGTGAAGGTGGGGTAGAAGGCGGATGCGCGGGCGCGAAAGGGAATGCGTCTTCGCGCAAGGAGAAAGATATTTACTGTAGCTACATTTGGAGTAACAAAAAAGATTAAGTGGGATGACCGGAAAAACGAAGCTAACCTGCGCAAGGACGGCTTCGACCTTGCCGACGCGGTCTCGATGTTCGACGGACCAATGTTAGGGAATGTCTGATTAAGTTCGCGGCAGGTGCGACGGTGCGGTTAGGGAAGTGCCCCTCAGCGGCTAAAGGCGCATGGGTGGCTGGTTCTAACGGCGTGGCTAAAGCCATGCCCTTTCAAAGCGATTGGAAGCGGACTTAATCAGAGTCTTCCTAGCGGCTAGACGTAGACTCGCGGCACGCGCTGCGAGAGTCCGCACAAAATCTCGTAGGGGACGCTTTCGCACAGACGCGCCAGTTCTACGGCGTCGACGGTCTTGCCACCGCTCGTTCCGATCAAGACAACTTCATCGCCCACGGCGACGCCGCGAATGTGGGTGACGTCGACGATGGTGAGGTCCATGGAGACGCGACCTACTACTGGAGAGTATTCGCCGCCTACAATTACGCGGGCGCGATTGGAGAGCAGGCGCGGGTATCCGTCGGCGTAGCCGACGGGAAGCACCGCGATGCGGCTTGGTGCTTTCGTGACGTAGGTGCCCATGTAGCCGACTGCTTGTCCGGCGGCTACTTCTTTTACGGTGAGGACTCGCGTCTTCCACGAGAGCACTGGACGCAGCGGCGGATTCGCAACCGAGGCAGGCTTGGCGCCGCGGGTGAAGGCTAGGGAGTATCCGTAGAGCGCGATGCCGGGACGCACCATGGTCTTCCAGGTGTCGGGGCGCGCGGTCATGGCGGCGGAGTTTCCCATGTGAACGAGCGGGGGACGCAGGCGGTAACTGTGCAGGACGGCGAGTCCTTCTTCGAAGCACTGCATCTGGCGCAGGGCGTCTTCGGCGTCGAGCACTTCGGCGGATGCGAAGTGGGTGCTTGCTCCTTCGAGGGTCAGGTGCTTGCTCGCCGACAACATCTCGCACAAGCGCGGCAACGCGTCGGGCGAGGCGCCCAGGCGGTTCATGCCGGTGTCGAGTTTCAGGTGGACGGGCAAACGATGCGACGGCAAGTCAGTCTGGCGTTTTTGCGCGGCGCGTTCGAGTGTCTCGATGTGCCAGGGTTCCCAGATTGTGGGAGTGAGGTTGTGGGCGGCGATGGCATCTTCCTCGCCTTTCCAGATGCCGGTCATGAGCAGGATGCGGGCGGAGACGCCGGCTTCGCGCAGAGCCAGGCCTTCGGCGGCTTCGGTGACGCCGAGCCATTCCGCGCCTTCGGATTCGAGCGCGCGCGCGCACTCAACCGCGCCGTGGCCGTAGCCGTCGGCTTTGACTACGGCGCAAATGGTGACGGCTTTGCCGAGGTGTGTTTGCACGGCGTGGAAATTTTCTCCGAGCGCGGCGAGCGAAACTTCTGCCCAGGTCCGGCCGTTGAGAATCAGGGAACGGTGCTCGGGAATTTTCGACGAGTCGAGGCGCGGAGCGTGCACGTAGCCGATTATAGCGAGCGGGGTGCGATGCGCTGACTGCCGATGGTAACCACTCGGCTGCCCGGCGGGGACGAATGATGTCCGCGAACGGGTTCGATTCCCGTCGGTGAGATCGCAGGGAGCATCGGAACGTGCAGCCAATGCACTTGCGGAGGGCGCTCAACCCACAAGAGCGAGATGGCGATCAGCAGGCTCAGTCCAAAGGCTTGCACGGCGAAGGATGCGAGGGTGGCTCGTCCGCGGCGGGGAGAGTGGCCCCAATTGCTTTCGAGGGTGCTGAACATGGTGGCTGGCATCGTAGGTCCTCCTGCGAGAACTGCCTGTATTGGTACAGACACGTGAGGTCTGCGATTTGATCCCGGGCATGATGGTGCAGTGGAGAACAACAAAAAAAGACCGCGTCTGCACGCGGTCTTTTTTTGTAGTCTTTAGTCTTTGCAATCGAGCCAGAGAAATAATCTGGAACAAAAGCTGCCCGAATGGTGTCGCTACTGTTTCGGCGGAGTGGTGGTAGCCGGCTTGGCCGTAGCTGGCTTGGCGGCTGGCGTGGCCGGTCTCACCGGCTTCGGAGCCACGCTGCCGGCAGGCGGAGCCGCTACACCGGACTGGGTGTTATAGGCTTCGACGACCGGGGCGGTGATATCGACGGCCGGTCCGTACCAAATCACTGGCCCACGAGGCCACTGTTGTGAGGTGTCAAGAATCACGCCATAGCCATTTTCGCTGGCGTACTTCACGATGAGAGGAGCCATCTTGGTGAGGATCTTGTTCCCGATCTCTCCGTTCTGGTTCTGGAAATCTTCCTGCGCGTCTTGCGTCGCGCGGTCAAAACTTTTCTTTTTCGCCTCGATTTGCTTCACGAGTTTGTCGCGCGACTCCTCGTTCAATTTATCCTGCTGGGCGCTGAGTTGCTTCTGCAGGCTGTCGAGTTCGTCGGCCAAGCCCTTCAGTTCGTTCTGCTTGGGTTCAAACTTCTTGCCCAGAGCTTCGCCATCGCGCCGTCCTTCGTTACAGGCGAAGATGGCCTGCTCGATGTTGATGGTGCCAACCCTGGTGCCGGTGGCCTTGGGAAGAGCGGCGGCAGCGGCGGCGGTGGAAGGCGAATCGGGTGTGGTGGAGGCCGCGGGAGCGCCGACTTGCGCCAAAGCGAAGACGGAGAGGCCGAAGGCAACGGCCGCGATGCGCGCAAACTTGCTGGACACAAACTCGCTAATCATCATTGTTGACATGCCAATCATTTGAATCCTTTGAACTCCTTCAGATTTACGGAATGCTGGAAGTTTCCAGCTCGCTGGGCCGAACGAAATTGAGCGCAGCCCGAGCCTATCACTTATTCAGTCATCTATTCAGTCATCGGAACGCAGACCTGAAACATCGACCTGGAACCGGGGCAGACGGCGCACGAGGCGCATACGACGCCCGATTCTTCACGCGGATAGCGTCCGCGTGGCGATCAGGGTGAGGTCGCATTGCATTATACGGAGCGCGGGACTGGAGCGTCAAACGAGTGTAGCGCTGGGTAGTGGCTCAATTTGAATTGAGCCACTACCTAGCGCTGACATCTTGCCGGGTGTCTCGAAGGCGTCTCAGCCCCGGGACGGCGGGGGAGACGCCCCCCGGACAGCCGCCGGGACGGCAGCGCTACGGTCGGGACCGTGGCCTGCGACATTGCGACACGCAGCTAGTAATGGAACCTATAGCGCACCTCGACAAAAATCTCTCGCGGATTATTCCAGTGGAAGCCGCCGAAGGTTTGGCTGTTGTCGAGATTCACGCGGCGGTTGGCGACGTTGAGTGCGCTTAGCGATGCCGAGACAGTTTCGCTGAAGTCTTTTCCCAGCGAAAGATCGAGGGTGGTGTGCTGGGGCAGGTGGTCGCCGTGATAGGGATGGTCTACGAAGGCGTTACTGAAGCCGGAGCCGTAGTAGACGTTGGTGGATGCGTACGACCGCCATGGCAGCGTGATATCGCCGCCGAAATTGAGCGTGTTGCGCTGATCGTGATCGAGGGCGAAGAGCGGGGTGGGAGGCTGGAAATTCGTTAAGCCGCCGGTGATTGGCAGTTTGCCTTCGGCGATTTGGTTCGAGTACGCGAGATGAACCTGGCCACGGCGGGCGATGCGCGGAGAGCGCAGAGTCAGTTCCCATCCGCGAATTTTGGCGCGGTCGATGGTGATCGGTATGCACAGGCCCGATCCGATGCAGCTATGGTCGAAGAAATTGTGGGCGTTGGTTTGGAAGTTGTCGATGTCGAGAACCCATCCGCGATAGGGAACGGTGACGCCGAACTGATGTTCTTCGTCGCGTTCGGCCATGAGCGGGAGGAATTTGCAGTTCATCATGCGGCAAAGATTTTCCAAGGGGCCGGAAACCGTGAGCAGAGGAGGCGCTTGGAAGAAATGACCGTAGAAGGCGCGGAAGGTCCAATTCAACCGGGGGATCGTCAAGGTCGCTCCGAATCGCGGACTGACGGCACTCTCCGATGGTCCGCCGCTGAAGTGCGTAGGGCGCATTCCCGCGCTCAGCGTCAGCCATGAAAACGGCTTGAATTTGTCGTCGATGAAGAAGGCTTGGAGTGCGCCCGATCCGCGATCGCTTTCGGCGAGCGGCGGCGGAATTGGAACCTTGTTGTAGATGATCCCGAAGAACTGGTTGTCGCTTTGATGAAAGCCATAGAAGCCGGCTTGCAGGTTGTTCTTCGCGGTATTGGCGCTGAAGCTGACCTGTCCGCCGGCATAGGTCGAGGTGTGGTGGTCGGTGGTGGCGAGACTGACATCGGCGGGGGAGCTGTCATAGTTGGCGACGTTGCGATGATAGAAGGGCGAGGCCGTCAACAGCAGCTTGGAATTGAAGGTGTGAACCCACGAGGAATTTATCAGTGCATCGGATTCGTGGTTGCCGTCGCGAAGGCCGATGCTTGGGTATTGCGCCATGAAGTTGTTGGCGGGGATGGGGGCATTTTCGATGTCATTTGGAAAGGGATCGTACGGGATCTGGTAGTAGTCCTTGCGCAGAGAGGTCACGAGGCGCAACTGGTTGGAGGGATCGGCGTTGAAGATGAACGATCCAAAGCCGCCGTATCCGTTGGCCGCGTCGTGGACGATTTTGGAAACGGGGGTTTGAAGGCCGAGATTGGTGCGGTTTCCGTTGAGGCTCGCGTAGTAGGCGAAGCGCTGGGTGTGGCTGCCGAAGCTGAAGGAATCGTTGGTCTGATAAAAATTGCCCGCGCTGAGGACGAGTTCGGCCTGATTGTTGCGTTCGAAGCCGGAGCGGGGCACGACGTTGAACACGCCATAGGTGCGGTCGCCGAATTCCGCGCCATAGCTGCCGCGGTTGACCTCCATGTAGTCGATGTCCTTGGGATCGAACAGCGGGCCGATGTTTGACGCGATGTTGGTATTCGGGACGGGCACGCCGTCGACGAGCCATGAAGTCTGATGGCCGCCGCGGATGTGCAGTTGGTCGTGGGTGACGTAGGCTCCGGGGACATTGTTGGTGATCATGACCATGCTGTTGGTGCGATCGGCACCGGGAGTGCGTTCGATGTCGAGGCGGCTGACGAGCGTGGTTGGAGTGGCGCTGTCGGTGGGAGCGACGTCGGGCGCGCCGGAAACGGTGACGTTGCTGTTGGCGGTTGCGACCTTCAGCGAGAAGTGAACCACGGGCACGGTGCCTGAGATGACGGTGACATCCTGCGAAATTTGCGCGAAGCCCTGGCTGGCTACGCTGACGGAGTAGTCGCCGAGCGGAACGTCATTGAGCTGGAATTCTCCGGAGTCGTTGGTCGAGACGCTTTTTGCCCAATCCGATGATTTGGATTTGAGCATTACCATGGCGTCTTGAATGGGGCGATGCTGCGGGTCATGCACGACGCCGCGGACAGCGCCGTAGATGCTGGCGAAGGCGGTGGGGGTGAGCAAGAGAAAGACGGCAAATGCGAGTGCCTTGGGGCGAATCATGTTTCTGCGTCCTCTAAGAGTTTGCGGCGAAGAATCCCGCGCGCGAGGCGTGGACCTCAGTGGCTAAAGGCAGATTCAAAACAGTGCCCCTTATCGCAGCGCTGAAGCGCTGCGCCACCCAAAATCGCGCGCGACGATCAAAGCTGGAAGCACAGTTTTCTGTTTCGGGGGGCGAATTGAATGATTAGTTGCGAGGAGGGGCGCGTGCGGAATCTTCGCCGGCGACATCGGTGGAACGGAGGGGCGCGTTTTGCGAGGTGCGGGCGGATGCAAGCAGGAGATTAAAGAAAGAAAGCGCGGAGGCAGGGCTCGCCCATTCGGAATTGGCGACACGGCAGCAGCAATCGTGATCCTGACAGCAGTTGGCGACGGCGCGAAACGAAGTTTGGGAGGACTGGGACTCGGGCAGAGTTTGACGGGCCATCGCGTGATGGCATGGCATGGCGGGCTCGGCCGCAGGTACAGCCGCCTGCGCGGGCAGGGTCCGGCGCAGGCAGTGCGGGGCTCCCGACTGCATGGCACCAGCCATCGCCAGCGGCCCGAAGGCCGGCGCGATGATAGCCAGCAGCAGAAATCTTGCAGTCCAGCGAAAGCGCGACATCAGGGTCAGGATAGCAGTTGGGGGCGTTCGGGTGCCAGTTTCCGGTACGTTCTGTGTGGGCAGCAGATGATTGTTCGATCGGCGTGGCCTAGCGGGTTAGGCGCTGGCCGCGTTCTCGCCGCCCAAGGGCAGAAAATACTGTGTTCCTTTGATTGGGGCGGAGACTTTTTTCAGCAGCTCTTGCAGGTCTTCGTTGCGGTCGACGAAGTCGATCTCGGAGGTATTCACGATCAGCAGGTCGGACGAGGTGTAGTGAAAGAAGAAGTGTTCGTAGGCCTTCACCACTTCCATCAGGTAGTCTTCGCTGATGGCTTTTTCGCCGGCGGCGTTTTTTTTCTTCAGCCGCTTTTTCAGAACTTCGGGCGTGGCCTGTAAGTAGATCACCAGATCGGGCGTTGGCAACTGCTCGCGAAAATAATTGAAGTAGCGATTGTAGGTATCGAGTTCCTGATCGTTGAGGTTGAGGCAGGCGAAAAGTTTGTCTTTTTCGAAAATGTAATCGGCGACAATGGTCTTGTTCGAGATCGGCCCCAGATCGAGCGCTCGCAGCTGCTCAAAGCGCCGGATTAAAAATGCCAGCTGAGTCTGGAAGCCCGCTCCGGGTTCGCCTTCGTAGAACGCCTTCAAGAATGGATTGTCTTCGGGTTCAATGACGCGCTGGGCGGCGAGGCGTTCTGCAAGAACCCGCGCCAGAGTGCTCTTCCCCACTCGTATGGGACCTTCGACCGCAATGTAACGGGGAAGCTCGAAAAGCTTGGCCATGGATTGTTCGCGAAGAACTGGGAAGCAGAATATATGGCTTCGGGCTTCGACGCAATGTGGGAAAGTTTGTTCGTTGTGGTGACGGGGCTCTGCTCCGTAAAGCGCGGGGCAAAGCCCCGCCATTACACGAGCAAGTCTTTCGAGCAGACGAACGGCTAGAATCTCTCCATGCTCTCGGCTCTTATCGGATTGACGGCTGCGGCCACCGTTTCAGCGGCAGGTTATCAGGCGATGGCCCCAACCGGACAGTGGTTTGGGCGGACATTGGCGAGTGGAGCGAAGGGCAGCAAACGAATCGCGCTGACGTACGATGATGGACCCAACGATCCGCACACTCTGAAGTTGCTCGAAGTGCTGGGGAAATATGACGTGCGGGCGACTTTCTTCATGATCGGACGCTATGTGAAGGAGCGTCCCGATATTGCGCGCGCGGTGGCGCAGGCCGGACAGGTCATCGGGAATCACACCTTCAGGCATCCGCTTCTGACTTTCAAATCGGCCGCCGAGACCGGCGCAGAGTTGGTCGATTGCCGAAGCGCTTTACAGGATGCCGTCGGCGAGCACTCGAATCTGTTTCGTCCTCCATTTGGAGGAAGACGGCCGGCAACGTTGCGAATCGCCCGTGAGCTGGGACTACAGCCCATAATGTGGAACGTTACAGGCTATGACTGGACCGCCCCTCCTGCGGCAGTGGTCGAGAAGAAAGTCGAGCGGCAAATGCGCGGGGGCGACGTGATCCTGCTGCACGATGGCGGACATCGGGCTATGGGCGCGGACCGCGCGCAGACGGTAATTGCGACGGAGAATTTGATCTTGAAATATCGCGATCAGGGATGCGAGTTTGTGACAGTGGATGAGATGCGAACGGTCGGTTAAACTCGCTCACTAGCCCAAAAAGGAACCTCTGAATAAGGCGCGATTGAGTTGGCAGGTTAAGAGCTTGAACCGCAAAGTGCGCTAAGAAACACTGCAAAGGACGCGAAGAAAAGCATCGTGGACCGCGGTGGCGACTTAGTCTCGGAAGCCGCGGCGAATCTCGAAAATCTTTATCTCCACATCGCCGAGGATAACCCTCCGGCAGCGCGTAAAGCAGTAGACGCGATTTACGAGCGCATCGAAGAACTCATTGTTTTTCCGAACCGAGGGCGTAAGGGACGCGAGGAAGGCACTCGCGAATTAGTCTTTGCTCCGTATGCCTTACATCGCAACGTACCGTGTTAAAGACTCTACTGTCGAAATTCTTCATATCTACCACGGGGCGCAGGATTGGGGTTGACAGTCCCTAGGAAGCGGCGAACGACTGCTTCGCCGCTGCGATGGTTTGGTGCACGTCTTGCTCCGTATGTGCGGTGCCCATAAACGCCGCCTCGTATTGCGACGGCGGCAGATAGATTCCGTTTTCCAGCATCGCTCGAAAGAACCGCCCAAAGGCCTCGGTGTCGGATTTCGACGCGGAAGTCCAATCCGTAACCGGACCCTCCGCAAAGAACCAGGTAAACATCGACCCAACGCGGTTGTGGCACATGGTTACGCCGGCATCTTTCGCCGCTGCGGCCACTCCGCCCACCAGTTCTCCGGCAAGCTTGTCGAGCGTCGTGTAAATATCTTTGTGCTCGCGCAAGTAGCTTAGCGTCGCGTACCCCGCAGCCATGGCGAGCGGATTTCCAGAAAGCGTCCCCGCCTGATACATCGGACCGAGCGGAGCGACCAAATCCATGATTTCACTCGGGCCGCCGTAACCGCCAACGGGCAAGCCTCCGCCAATGATTTTGCCCATGGTGGTGAGATCGGGCTGGATGCCGTAGAGCTCTTGCGCCCCGCCATAGGCCAGACGAAATCCGGTCATGACCTCGTCGAAAATCAGGAGCGCTTTGTGGTGCGCGGTAATCGCGCGCAGCGCTTCGAGATATCCGCGGTCAGGAGGCACACATCCCATGTTGCCGACGACCGGCTCGACGATGACACAGGCAATCTGGTGCTTAAATTTTTCGAAAGCCGCATCGAGCGCGCAGATATCGTTGTAGGGAAGCGCGAGAGTGAACTGAGTGAATTCCTCCGGAACGCCCGCCGAGCCAGGAATGCCGAGCGTGGCAACTCCGGATCCGGCTTTCACCAGCAGGGCGTCGGCGTGGCCGTGATAGCAGCCCTCGAACTTCACAATGTATTTGCGCTTGGTATATGCGCGCGCGAGGCGGATGGCGGACATGGTCGCCTCGGTGCCCGAACTGACGAAGCGCAGTTTTTCCATGTGCGGGAACGCTGCGATCACCAGTTCGGCTAAATCGGCTTCGGCGGGAGTGGATGCGCCAAAGGTGGTGCCTTTGCGGGTCGCGGCGATGATGGCGTCGACCACCGTTGGTGCCGCATGGCCCAGGATCAGCGGACCCCACGAGCCGATGTAGTCCACATACTGGTTGCCATCCGCATCCCAAATATGCGAACGCTCGCCGCGGACGATGAATGGGGGCTCGCTCCCGACGCTGCGAAACGCGCGGACCGGAGAGTTCACGCCTCCGGGAATAAATTGTTCGGCGCGTTTCTGCAGCTTGCGGGATTGTTCCGTTTTGCGGGCCATCATGTCTCCACACTCGGCGGCAGCAACGGCTCAGCGCGCGAGGTTGAATCCTCAGATGAATATAGCAGCGAGCGCGCGGCAATCCGAATTCATCGGAGTTTCACAAAACTGAAATACTGCCGCAATCCTGGGAGGCTATGGTGCGGACAGTTGCCCTTCTAACCGGGAGGGTTTATCAGGACGGCCTTGGGGGGGCTCCGGGCTGTCCTTTTTAATTTTGCAGGAAGTCCTTCGGCACCCAGTGGTAGGGCGACGCGCGCCGATCAAGGTGCGGCGGACGCACGATCAAATCAGGTATAAGGTTTAAGCGAAGAAAACTCTGATCGTGACGACACTCTGGCGGAACGCTATCAAAAATGAACGCAGTGGAAACGCCGCCAACTGGTTGGCCCTTTGCGTCGGCCTGTGGTTGCTGGTCGCGAGCGCGACCGCCGGCTGGGGGCAAACCGCTGTCGAGACCACATCGGCGGCGCCAGAGTCCGCGCCTACCGACCCCGTGCTGACCATGTTCGCGCACTCGCAGACCTCGCGCTGGTGGGTCTCGGGGCAGTCGAACGTCATTGTGCAGAGGCATCCCGCGTTCGACGCGAAATACAGCGGGCCTAACAGCTTTAAGACGCATACCGAGAATGCCACCTCGAATATCAGTTCGCTCTATACCGGGTTGCAACTGACGAGTACGACCGAAATCTTCATGCACTTCGAAATGGCCGATGGCGGCGGCCTCAGCGACGCGCTCGGCATGGGTGGATTCACCGACCTCGATGTGGTGCGCAACCCCACGCTTGGACCGATTCCCTATATTGCGCGCGGCATGATTCGCCAGATGATTCCGTTGAGCGATGAAACGGTCGAAGCCGAGCGCGGGCCGTGGTATCTGGCGACCAAGGTTCCGGTGCGGAGGATCGAACTACGCTTCGGGAAGCTGGGGTTGAACGATTTTTTCGATATCAACGACGCCGGCACCGACAGCCACCAGCAGTTCATGAACTGGACCGTCGACGACAACGGGGCCTACGACTACGCCGCCGATACGCGGGGATACACGATGGGGCTGATCGCGGAATATCATGACCGCAATTGGGCTTTTCGTTTTGGCGAAGGCCTGATGCCGAAGATTGCCAACGGCATCGACCTGCAGTGGAACCTGCGCAAGGCGCGGGAAGAGAATTACGAACTGGAATTGCAGCCGAGGATTGGCGGGAAACGAAACACGACGCTGCGCCTGATGGTCTTCGTGAATCACGCCAACATGGGGGAGTATCGCGACGCGGTGGCGAACTTTCTCGCGGGCAAAACGGCACGGCCCATCATCACCGATCACCCGGAGCGCACCACGGTCAAATATGGATTCGACGTGAATGTCTTGCAGCAGGTCAGCAAGAACGGGCGCGTATTCTCACGCTTCGGATGGAATGAAGGGCAGCACGAATCCTTCGTCTACACCGAAGTGGACCAGGCCTGGCAAGCAGGCGGCGATTTGGCGGGAGAGCGGTGGCGCCGCAAGTTCGACAAAGTCGGCGTGGTGATGGTGACCAACGCCATCAAGAAGGATCACCAGGATTATCTTCGGCTCGGCGGCTTGGGCTTTTTGCTGGGCGATGGCGGATTAAACTACGGTCGCGAAAACATTTTCGAGACGTACTACAACACACATGTATGGCGCGGCATCTTCGTGGCGTTCGATTTGCAGCACATCAACAATCCCGGATACAACCGCGATCGCGGACCGGTGCTGGTGCCTGGGCTGCGGGTTCATCTGGACTTTTGAGGGTAGGTGTCGTTCTGAGGCTAGGGGTTGCGCGTAACGCCGACTTCTTGTTGCTGCGCGGTCTGAACGGCCCATGCCATGCGCGGCGTGTTGTGGGCGATTCCGTAGCGACCCCTGGCGTCCAACAGAATAATTCCGCCGTGGCCATTGAGTCGTTGCTTCAAGTAATTCATCGCTTCCTGGGCGACCCATTCGGGCAAACTGCCGGACTCGACGCGATCGGCCGCCCATTTGGCGAGGACGAGTTTCATGATCGGCTCGCCCCAACCGGTGGTGGAAGCGGCGGCGCTGAGATTGTCGGCGTAGCAGCCGCAACCGATGAGTGAAGAGTCGCCGAGGCGGCCGGGAGCCTTGTTGAGAGTGCCTCCGGTTGAAGTCGAGGCCGCGGTGTTGCCGTCCTGATCGAGCGCGACCGCGCCCACGGTGTCGTGCGAGAGCATGTCGTGGATGGCGGGCGTGAACAGATCGTTGCCGTGAGTTGACGACTGGGCCTGATATTCGCGCAGGCGGTCAACTTCTCTGGGGATGACGAGATCCTCATTGCGGCAAAGCGCGATGCCGTGTTCGGCGGCAAAACGCTCGGCGCCCTCGGCGACAAAGTAGACATGCGGGCTGTCGCTAAGAATTTTTCGGGCGGCGCGGACTGGATTCAGCAAGCGCTCGACGCAACCGACGCCGCCACCGCGAAGGGTTGAGCCATCCATGATGAAAGCGTCGAGTTGCACTTTGCCATCGCGGTTGAGGAAACTGCCGCGACCGGCGTCGAAGGTCTCGTCGTCTTCAAGAACGACGACGGCTTCCTCGACCGCGTCCAGAGCAGAGCCGCCATGTTCAAGCACGCGCCATCCGGCAGCGGAGGCGTTGCGCGCGCCATTGAGATGCGCCTCGACCATGTCGTCGGGAATGTCCCAGGCACCGCCATGAACGACCAGCACAGGATTTGTCGGCAAATGAAGGCTCCGCGGGAATCTCGGCGATTAGTTTAGCACTCGGGAAGTGGGCGCAGGATCGCGGCGGGGCCGGTTCACGCTTCCCTATCGCGCTTCCCTATAATGATTCTTGCGATGATTTCCGTAGTCCAACTCGGCATCGTCGACTACGCGGAAGGACTGCGCGTGCAGCAAAAGCTGGTCGACCTGAGAAAGGCGGGGCAGATCGGGGATGTGTTGCTGCTGCTGGAGCATTCTCCCGTCATTACGCTGGGACGCAATGCGAAGGCTGCCAACGTACTCGCCTCCGCCGAAGAACTTGGCGCGCGCGGCGTCGAGGTCTTTGAATGCGATCGTGGCGGAGACGTTACGTTTCACGGGCTTGGGCAACTGGTGGGGTATCCGATTTTCGATTTGCGCGGATTTGAGAGCAGTCAGCAGTCGGCAGTCAGCCATCAGCGAGAAGCTTTCGACGCGAGTGGCAATCCTCCAGCGTCGGTCCGCAAGACGCTGGGCGTGGTCGATTACCTGCGGCGACTTGAGGAAGTACTGATCCGCGCGTGTGGCGACTTTGGGATTCCGACGAAACGGGTTGCGGGGCTGACCGGAGTGTGGACGGAAGCTCGAGGGGAGGCAAAGATCGCAGCCTTCGGGGTGCATATTTCGCGCTCGGTGACTTCGCACGGCTTTGCTTTGAATGTGAATGCGGACCTCAGCTATTTCAACCTGATTGTGCCTTGCGGAATTGGGGCGAAGCCGGTGACTTCGATGGCGAAGGAACTGGGCCGAGAAGTGGAGTTGGTTGGGGTGGCGGAGGCGGTTTCGCGGCACTTCGGCAATGTATTCGAGAGTCAGATGTTGTGGATTGAGACGATTGAGGTTCTGCTGGGCAATGCGGTGGGGATGCCGATGAGAGCGCCGGAGGGATTGCGGCGAGTGCGCGGCGAAGACGATTTCCTCCCAGCCTGAAATGAAGCATCGATGCCAACACCCGAGCACGAATCGCCGATGCCGGGGATTCGCCAGGCACGGAATCTGTTCGCGATCTTTGCGTATTGTCGGCGTCGTTTGCGGGTAAGCCGCGGGTAAGCCGCGGGTAAGCCTTTGATCTTGCCGCAAGCCAGAGCCTTTAACCGCAAAGAGCGCAAAGAAGATCGCAAAGGGCGCAAAGACCGCCTTCGAGCAAGACACTTTGCGAACCAGATACGAACGAGACGCAAACAGGCTTTCTGCGCTAGCATATCCTCCGTACCGACGTTTTCCGAAACCTCATGGCTCATCAGGATAGGCGCTCCAAAAAAAAGAGCGCGACGAAAAGGCTAGCAGGGGCAAGCCAGAGCGCGCGTTCGAAGAGCGTGGCACCCGCGAAAGGCGATCAGCGCACCTACACCATCCGCGACTATCGCCTGGAAAAGCCGAATTTTGAAGTGCGCCTGATCCGCCGTGGCGACAAGGTTCGCTACGAAGTAGAGAGCGGCGATCTAGGGGCTCCGGTCCCGCCGCTTCGCGAGTCAAAGTATTTAAGGCACGAACAGTGCATCGAAATCTATCGCTGGATGCTGCTGAACCGACGCATGGAGACGGCGCTGGAAAATCTCTACAAGCAGGGCAAAGTAGTCGGCGGCGTGTATTTTGGCCTGGGGCAGGAGGCATGTTCGTGCGCCTCGGCTTATGCGCTTCGAGAAGACGAATGGCTCGGCCCGATGATCCGCAACCAGGGCTCGACACTCGTGCGCGGCTTTTCGCCGGCCGACATCATGATGCAATACATGGCGAAATCGGGATCGCCGACGAAAGGGCGCGACGCGTCGTCGCACTTTGGGGACATCGAAAAACGAAACGTGGTGTCGCCGATCTCGACTTTGGGAGACTTGATTCCCGTGCTCGCGGGGGTTGCGCTCGGAGCGCGCTTGCAGGGGCGAAACATTGCGGTGATGACGTACATCGGCGATGGCGGGCAATCCACGGGCGCGACTTATGAGGGGCTGAATTTTGCGGCGGTGCAGAATCTTGGGCTGGTACTGATGGTGGAAAATAATCTTTGGGCTTACTCAACGCCCGCCGACTTGCAATTTCGCGTGAAGGATTTAGCCGAGCGGGCGATCGCTTACGGAATTCCCGGGGTGATTGTCGACGGCACCGACGCGTGTCAGGTGTACGACGCCTGTCATGAAGCCTGCGAACGGGCGCGACGCGGCGAGGGTCCTACGCTGATTGAAGCGAAGATGATGCGGATGAAAGGGCACGCCATTCACGATGCGGCTGAGTACGTCCCGAAAGCGCTGTTCGAGTATTGGAAAAAGCGCGACCCGATTGCGCGGTTGGAAGAGTACCTGGTGAAAAAGAAGAAATGGCTGACGCCGTCAGAGAACGCGAGCCTGATCGCGAGCGTCGAGCAGCAGTTGGAAGCGGACCGCGAACTCGCGGTAAATTCTCCGATGCCCACGCCTGAATCGGCCGCCGACGGCGTGTATTGCGATGCCGGATGCCACGAGATCAGGCCGAAGTATGCGATGCCAGCCGCGCGAGGCGGAAAGTCTCCCGCTCGCAGGCATTCCGAGGCGCCGGTGCATCTTAAGTAAGGGCGCTCAAGAAAGGCGAAGCCCGGCGCGATGTTCGTCAATGGGCTGTGCCGAACAGGGCCTGCAGCAGGCCGTCGTTCCAAACGCAATTTGACGTGGCGCTATTCGCGGCGAGAGCCAGCATGATGGTATCGGCGTCGGCCTGCGAGGGTTGCGGCGCTTTGCCGTTTACGTAATCGAGTATGTGACTAGCAACAGCAACGGCCAAGGCAACTACAACTACAACTACAACGGCAAAAGCCGCGGGCGAGGGCGCCCGCGCCGCACAGGATATGGGATAAAATCGGCATTGGTCATGTCCGCAACTTCGCAGCTGATCCAGATCGACATCGGACCCAGAGTTCCCACGCCAAAGCCTGCTTGGCTGAAGGCGCGGGCACCGGTGGGCGACAATTTTCACAATTTGAAAAAGCTTGCGCGCGGGCTGGGCCTGCACACCGTCTGCGAATCGGCGCAGTGTCCAAACATTGGAGAATGCTGGGATCATCACACGGCGACGTTCATGCTGCTGGGCGAGATCTGCACGAGGCGATGCGGATTTTGCGCGGTGCCGAAGGGGCGTCCGCAGGCGATTGACTGGGACGAACCGCGCCGCGTCGCGGAAGCTGTGGCGACGCTGGGCCTGCGTCATGCGGTGGTGACCAGCGTGAACCGGGACGACGACAATGTTGGCGGCGCGAGGATTTTTGCCGAGACCATCCGTCAGATTCGCGAGGCCGTGCCTGAGTGCCGGGTGGAAGTACTCATTCCCGACTTTCAGGGTCTGGAAGAACCGCTGCGGATCGTGCTCGACGCGAAGCCGAACGTGCTCAACCACAATACCGAGACCGTTCCGCGTCTGTATCGAGCGGTTCGATCCGGGGCACGGTATCGGCGCACGCTCGATCTACTCTCGAATGCAAAGAAGTGGTATCCGGAGACCGTCACGAAAAGCGGCGTGATGGTCGGCATCGGCGAGGAGACGGTTGAACTGATCGAAGTGTTCCGCGATCTGGGCGAGATCGGGGTTGACATTCTGACCATCGGACAATATCTGCGGCCGTCGAAGGATCATCTTCCGATGACGCGCTACTACACGCCCGACGAGTTTGTGTCGCTGAAAGAAGAAGCGCTGAAGTTTGGCTTCAAGCATGTAGAGTCAGGCCCGCTGGTGCGGTCGAGCTATCACGCGCACGAACAAGCGGACGTGGCGGCGAGATAACTCTCCCAACGAAGATTCGTATACGTCGACAGGCTGTTCACCGGTGCGCCGCGTGATCGCCGAGCGCATCTCGCGCCGGAAGATTCGCCTCTTCGCCCCGACTGTTCCGCTTCGCGAAGAGCTTCGACGAGGTTCTCAGCCCCGAAGGCGCCCGCAAGATTACCGACACTCGATCGCGCGAGGAGACCTTGTAGACTGGAGCGGGATGAAATTCCTCTTTACTTTTCTGGTGGTATTGACGAGCCTCGGGCCGGTCATGGCGCCCGTCGGCGCGGCGCAGACGCCCTGGCAATACGGGCGCATCGAGTCGGTCAAGAAGTTGGTGACCAGCTCGACGAAAGCCTGGATTGTCAACACTCCGCTGGATGAAGAGCGGACGCTATACACGATCGCAGTGCACCTAGAGGACCGGATCATCGTCGGGAATTACGAAGTATCCACGACGCAATCGGAGCCGCCCGCGGAATGGACTGCCGGTAGCGCGTTGCAGGTCGAAGTGAGCAACGAATTCCTGCACTTGCGCTCGTCGACCGGCAGCCTGCGATTGCATATAACGCAACGCAAGACGGCGAGTCCGATGCTTGCGATCACCGCGGAAGAAAAGAAGCGGATGTCGGGGCTCGACGTGCCGCTGGAGTCGCTCGTTGGGTTTTCCAAGGCTGGAGAAAATACTGCTCCGGCACCAGCGACGGTGCCTCCTCCGCCAGTGTCCGCGCCTTCGAGCGGCTCGGTGACGGTGCGCTCCACTCCGTTTCTTTCCGAGGTGTTTGTGGACGGCGATTCCATGGGATACACGCCGGCAAAAATCGCGCTGGGAGCAGGGAAACACAAGTTTCGAATCGAGAAGCCTGGCTACCAAGCGTGGACGAAAGAGATGACGATCACGGTGGGATCGGAACTAACGTTGGACGCGACGCTGGAGAGAAAATAGGGTTAGGAATTTGGGCACGACGGCGTGGTGGCTGGGGCTTCGCCTCGCCGGGACGGGGCAGAGCCCGTCACCACACCGTCACCATAGACAAATCGCTTACAATTTCCCGTCGTTGTTCGGCAAAAAAATGACAGTCACGGTTCGATCTTTCGCCAAGGTTAATCTCGGGCTCGGCATCGGCGCGGCGCGGGCCGACGGATTCCACGAGCTGCGCACGATCTACCAGACCATCGCTCTGCATGATGTGATCCGGGTTAGCGTTGGGCGAGATGCGGGAGGTGGCAGGGGGATTGAAATTGCGTGCGAAGATCCGCGGGTTCCGGTGGACTCTTCGAATACATGCTACCGGATCGCGGCGCTGGTGATGGAGGCGCTCGGGGCGAAGGGGCGGGTTCGCGTCGAAATAGAAAAGCGGCTGCCGGTGCAGGGAGGGTTGGGCGCGGCGTCATCGAATGCGGTGGCGACGATGATGGCGCTGGAGCGGGCGCTGAAGAAGAAGTTGAGTCTGGCAGCGCGTTTGCGAATTGCCGCATTGGTTGGATCCGACTTACCTCTGTTTGTCATTGGGGGAAGCGCGCTGGGCGTTGGACGCGGCGAGGAAGTGTATCCGTTGCCCGATCTACCGCCGTTTAGGATGGTTGTGGTGACGCCTGAAGTCGGGGTTTCCACCCCTAAGGCGTTTGCCGATTGGGATGCGTTGGTGGAGCGGGACAAAGCTGCGGAGCTGGGCTCGGGTGGACAGCCGAGGGCGGCTGTTTCTACGCCGGACCAATTGACGCATTCGGGCTCGTCCGATAGACTGTTTGAGGTTGGCTGCGAGCTTTCTTCGTGGCTAGGTGGTTTCGGTAATCGTGGTTACCCCAACACCGGTGCTTCCGCAAAAGGCGGGAGCCGGGCCGGAAACTTGCTTTCCGACCTTGTCCGTACCGGGATTGAAAACGACTTCGAGAGAGTCGTCTTTCCTCAATATCCCGAATTGCGAGACATTAA
>JAYUJG010000327.1:0-3778 GCA_043765355.1 Acidobacteriaceae bacterium
GCCCGCTAGAACATGGTCGGCTGCGATTTCGCAGGCAAGCGTTGGGCGGCGCGCGGTTTTGGACGTGGTGGTCATTGGTTCATTGGTTCATTGGTTGAAAATGGCTAGTCGCAACTTGATGATATCCCGTACCTTCATGGCCAGACAGTTACCTCTGCGGATGCCGGGAGACTGCCGGACACGTTGAGAGTAACCAGCTCAGCGCATGGTCTCGATAAACGTGACCTTGTTGATCTCTTTGAGAGTAGTGAATCCGCCGCGGACCTTATCGAGCGCCGATTCACGCAGGAAACGCATGCCGTCTTCGCGGGCCGCGCGCCGGATTTCCGACGTCGGCTTGCGTTCGAGAATCATCTCGCGAATGCGGTCGGTCAAATCCAGAAGTTCATGAATCGCGGTACGACCGCGGAATCCCGTCCCCGCGCATTCGATGCAGCCTTGGCCTTCGTACAACGGAACCTGCGACCACTGTTTCGGATCGAGTCCGCTCGCCTCGAGCACGTCATCGGGATAGTGCACGGCGGTGCGGCAGGAATCGCAAATGATTCTGACCAGGCGCTGCGCCAAAATGCAGTTCAGCGCCGACACAAAGTTGTAAGGCTCGACGCCCATGTTCAGGAAGCGTCCAAGAACGTCGACGACGTTGTTGGCGTGGACCGTGGTGAAGACCAGATGGCCGGTGAGAGCCGACTGAATCGCGATTTGAGCTGTTTCGTTGTCGCGAATTTCGCCGACCATGATTTTGTCGGGATCGTGACGCAAGATCGAACGCAATCCTCGGGCGAAGGTCAGTCCCTTTTTTTCGTTGACTGGAATCTGCGTGATGCCGCGCAGTTGATACTCGACCGGATCTTCAATGGTGATGATCTTGTCTTCATCGGTCTTGATTTCGTTTACAGCGGCGTAAAGGGTCGTGGTTTTGCCGCTGCCCGTTGGGCCGGTAACCAGCACCATGCCGTACGGTTCCTTGATATAGCGGCGGAAGCGGCGCAGATCGTCTTCGTCGAATCCGACCACTTCGAGCGTAAGTTTTTTGAATTTTTCGCTCATCGACTCTTTATCGAGTACGCGGAGCACGGCGTCTTCGCCGTGGATCGACGGCATGATCGAGACGCGGAAGTCGATGGCGCGTCCGTTGTACTTGACGCGGAAGCGGCCGTCCAGGGGCACACGGCGCTCGGAAATATCGAGCTCGCTCATGACCTTAATGCGCGAAATGATGGTCGAATGATGTTCTTTTCCAATGGGCGGCATGGCGTTGGTGAGCACGCCGTCGATGCGAAACTTGATGCACACCGAATCGTCGCGCGTCTCGATGTGGATGTCGCTCGCCCGCCGCTGCAGCGCCGTAAAAATCGTGGTGTCGACTAAACGGATGATCGGGCTCATGTCCGTGCCCGCCGTCGCCGTCAATTTGTCGATGGAGATGGTTTCGTCGTTCCCGGCGTCGTCCTCGCGGATCACGTCGAGGGTGAATCCTTCGCTCGCGTCTTCGAGCACACGCTTGGACTGCTCGGTCTTTTGCAGAATGTCGGAGATTTGTTTGTCGGTTGAAACCTTGGTGACGATGCGCTTGCCGAGCAGCAGGCTGATCTCGTCGATCATCATCAGCTGACTGGGATTGGCAATCGCAATCACCAGCCGCCCGTCCGCCGTCTCTTCCAGCGGGACGAACTTATAGCGGAACATCAGGTGCACCGGGATCTTTTCGAAAAGATCGTGGTGCAACTGAAAATTGGTGAGGTCGATGAATTCGCAACGGTAGCGCCGCGCAATATCGCGCGCGCGTTCCAGTTCGTCGGGAATCGCCGCCGCCTCCGGCACCAATTTCCCGCCGTTGCCGCTATTCACGAGTGCTGTTTTCTTGTCCGCCATACCCATTCCAGTTTACAGCCTCTTCTGAAAACACTTTCTCTACGCCCGCGCACCGGGCGGGTAACATCGGCTGTGCGCAACCCTGCACCTTCAATGCACGTTCGCATCTAACGTAAAGATCGGCATATACAGCGAAATCAGTATGCCGCCGACAAAGACTGCCATCACGATCAGGATCATCGGCTCAATCAATGCCATGGCCGCGCCCAGAGCCGTTTGCACGTCCTCTTCGTAAAATTCCGCCACCGAACTGAGCATCGCCGGGAGCGCGCCGGTCGATTCGCCGACCTCGAGCATTTCGACCGCGAGATCCGGGAACAGTTTTTGCTCCTCAAGACTGTGCGCCAGACTCTGACCTTCTCGAACGCGCTCGGCCGCAGCCGTGACCCCGTTCAGCATCTTGCGGCTGCTCAGGGATTCGCCGGCCGTCTCCATCGCAGGCACCAAGGGCAGACCACCCTGAAGAAGGGTGGCCAAAATGCGCGAAAAGTTCGCCACCTGGTACTTCATGCGGATTTCCCCGATCAGCGGCAGCGACAACAAAAAGCGGTCGATGCGTTCGGCACCGCGATCGCTCTGTTTCCATCGCCACAAGAAAAAACCACCCACGGTCGCGACCGCGAGCACGATCCAACCATACTTTTGGGCATGCAGCCCGATGGATAGCATGACGACCGTAATCGCCGGCAGATCGGCGCCCAGGCTGTTGAACAGGTCGGCAAACTTCGGCACCACGTAAGTGATGAGGAAAATCAGCATCAGGGTCACGACTGAGACCAGCAACACCGGGTACACCAGCGATACCATCAGTTTTTTACGAAACGTCTGGACCATCCGCTGATAAGAGATGTAGCGGCTGAGAACCTCTTCCATGTTGCCGCTCTTCTCACCGGCCATCAGCGTGGTCGTGTACATCTTGGGAAAGACCTGTTGCGCGGCGAATGAATCCGACAACAACTCGCCACCCTTCACCCGCTCGCGCACGTTTTCCAGTAGTTGCAGCATCGATTTGTCGCGTTGCCGCTTAATCAAGAGATCGAGGGCGGTCAGGATCGGCAAGCCCGCCTTGATGAGCGTCAAAAACTGCGAGTTAAAGATGAGAAATGTCGACTGCCGCAGCTTTCCGCGCTGCCCAAACTGAGCTCCGGTCGTGCTGAGCAGGGTCCGGGGCTTGACCCAATAGACGAGGTATCCCTGTTGGGTAAAGCGGTCGTGGACTTCGGCCTCGGAATAGCCATGCTCCACCTGCTGCCGCAAGTGGCCCTGTTCGTCGGCGATTTTGACCAGGAATTGTGCCATTGGCTATGGGCTGATCCCGATTTCGGTGTTGAGCCGCGGTTGACGCGCCGTTCTATGCCGTATCGAGCATCTCAGCCAAGTGTAACATTCTGTCCTCAAAGCGCTTAAAGCAACCCAACCGTACGCGTGGTACGCAAGTAACCACCCGTAGAGACGCGGATTGGCGCGTCTGTTTCGCCCTTTTGAGGGTCGCTGCCGGAGACGCCCCAAGCTGCGTCGCTACGCGCTCCGGAAAAATAGCAAATTGGAGAAAAACAATCCCGATAACTCCCACGCTACGGCGCTAATTCGCCTTCCACCGCTTCCACGCCCGCCGGAGGGGTGAACTGAAACCGGCGGTCGCTTAGCTCCAGGTTCTCTTTCCAGCCCGCAAAGCGGAACTCGGTTGTCGCCCCTTCCGCCTCCATCAGTACGATGCGGGCAATCTGGTTGGAGGGCGTAATCTCGAGCAAGACCTCGTTAACCTGTCCCGGCATCGCCGTGGGAACGCCCCGCAGCAGGGTATTGCCAGCCCCCATCGGTGCTTGATCCACGGCTTTCGATAGTCCTCGCAATTCATTCTCCAGCTTGGTTTTACCGAGCAGGAAGGCAAGCGGTGATCGGA
>JAYUJG010000328.1:0-2882 GCA_043765355.1 Acidobacteriaceae bacterium
CGACTCAAGCCACTTGCGGCCAAATGGAACAACGGCTTGCCGCCACCGACCTTGAACTCGGAACTCGTTCCATCGACTTCGACCGCAGCAAGGCCTGAGAAATCGAAGTAGTAGATTTCTTTCCCGTCCGCACGCCAGCGGGCGTCGGCACCTCCGCCGTTGGAGACTTGCCATTTCGCGCCGGTCCAGGGAAAGGGCGCCACAAAAATTTCGGGGCGACCAGTTTCATTGGTCATATAGGCCACCCAGCGGCCATCGGGCGAAAACGCGCCTCCACGCTCCTGCATGGACGCCTTGGTGTAGGGAAACGGCTTGTGATCGCCGAACATCGGAACTACCCAGAGTTGTTCGTTCACTCCCGGCCCCTGCTCGATCATCAGGTAGCGCCCATCGCGCGACCAGTCGGTCACTCCCTGATACAAAGGCGTGGATGAGGAGAGCAGAGTCCTCTCCGGCGCGCTGCCCGCGATGGTCTTTATCGAAATCTCGCTCTGCTGCTTGGAAGTGAAAGCGATCTCGCGCCCGTCGGGCGACCAGATTGGGGTCCGATGGGTTCCCCCGCTGAAGGTGAACCGTGTTTTCAGCTTGCTCTGCAGATCGTGTATAAAAATTGTCGCATTCGACGTGTTGGCGTCGACGACCGCGAGTTTTTTCTCGTCTGGCGAAAGATCCAAATCGTAAAATCCGCCTTGTTCGCCGACCGTGCCTAGTGTTTTTCCGGTGCGATCGAACCAGGTCAACGTCTCGGTCCCTTCCGTGGTGCCGGAGGCGTAAACCAGCGTGCCGTCGCCCGAGGCACTCAAGTTGGCGCGCCAAAGTCCCGCATCGTATTGGACGTTTTCGCTCAGCGTTTGCGGCTCACCGGTGAACTTCGCACTCGACGGGTCAAAGGGCTGCGCCACCAGCGAATTTTCCCGCTGGAACAGTAGATGCCCCGAAACGTAGATCGCGTTCGACAAGGTGTGGAATAAAAGGCGATTCTCTTTCTGATTGCCGTCGACCGAGGCGATAAATACACCGGTGTCGGGGCTGGCCGGGGCATTGTGATTGATAGCGAGATACAGAAAGTGCTTGCCATCGGGCAGAAACCAGGGCCAGCGGTGCGAGGAGTACTTCACGTTGTCGACGGTCGTAATGGGCGTAGGAACGCCGCCGGTGGCTGGCACTCGCGAGATGCCGGCGTTGTAGGACATCGCCGCAACAATGGTGCCGTCCTGATTCCAACTTCCGCCGCGCCCCGAATCCGAATCGCAAATGGAGACCGGGCTGGTGCTGCCAAGGTCGATCCGCTTCAGCTTTTCGCTCGCGAAGAAGGCGATGGAGCGGCTATCGGGAGACCAGAAGGGATACGTCGCATTCTCGGTGCCGGGCAGCGCTTGCGAAGTACCCGAGTCGAGCGCGCGCAAATAAAGTTGCGTGCCGGTGGCGCCATTTGCCGAGAAAACAACGTAGCGTCCGTCGGGAGAAAGCGTCGCCGGGCCGGCATTGTCGCCCGCCAGATTAAATCGCATTTTTTGCGGCGGGACAATATCCAGCCGCAATACCGGCAGCTGCTTTTGGTTCGCGAGATAGGCCATCGCCATCGCCGCGACGGCCACTACAGCGAGAATCGCGGCCACACTCCAACCCCATGCGTTTCCGCGCTTGCGCTGTAGCGTGACGGGCGCCGCCGCGCTCGTCTGCGATCCGCCTTCGGCAATCTGCTTGAGCTGCAGCTTGACGTCGTGCGCCGTTTGCCAGCGCTCATCCGGATCCTTCGCCAGACAGTTTTTCACCAATCGCTCAAACGCAAGCGGAGTCGCCGGTTGCAGCGACGAAATCGGAACTGGCTCGCGCTCCAGAACCGCAGCCATCGCGCTCGCCGCTGTCTTGCCCTCGAACGCACGCTTGCCCGCCGCCATTTCGTACAGCACCGCGCCTAACGCGAAAATATCCGAGCGCGCCTCGGCTTCTTTTCCTTCCACTTGCTCGGGCGACATGTATTGGAACGTCCCGACCACGGTGCCCTTTGCAGTTAGCGGGTGGCTTCCCGGCGGAGTAGTCAGAGTTGCGGTGAGGCCCGAATTCAACGTCGAATTCCCCGCCGAACTCGCAACTGCCGCCTTCGCTAAGCCAAAGTCCATCAGCTTGGCCCCGGTCTTGGTCAGCATGATGTTGCCGGGTTTCAGGTCGCGATGGACCACGCCGCTGCGATGCGCTTTTTCGAGCCCTTCGCAAATGTCGATCCCGTAGCGCAACACTTGATCGAAGGGTAGTGGACCCTTCAGCAGGCGGTCCGCCAACGTCTCGCCTTCCAGATATTCCATCACCAGATAGTCGATGCCATCCTGGTGGCCCACGTCGTGAAGCGTGCAGATGTTGGGATGGTTCACGGAAGAAATCGTTCTCGCCTCGCGGTCGAAGCGCTGCCTGGCCTCAGGGTTTTCCGAAAGATGAGACGGAAGAATCTTGACCGCGACGGTACGGTCGAGCCGAGTGTCTTTGGCGCGATAGACTTCGCCCATTCCTCCAGCTCCCAGCGGAGCGAGGATTTCATAGGGACCGAGTTTTGTGCCAGAGGTCAGAGACATGCGTGCGCACGATTATAAGCCTTGCAAGTTGGCTGGTCGTTGAGGAAACTCTGGCCGGACGCTCAGGGAACGCTGGAGGCGCGGGCCGGAATCGAACCGGCGGATAAAGGTTTTGCAGACCTCTCCCTTACCACTTGGGTACCGCGCCCCGCACTTCACGGTAGAACCTCGGCCCCGAGTTTGTCTAGAACTGTGTTCTCGCACCACGTTGCACACTGCTTTCGCGGAATGTTCGCATTTTCCCGCAGCACAATCTGTGCTACAACACCGGACATGAGTTCAACCGCGATTGCAAATGCCAATTCCTCCGCT
>JAYUJG010000329.1:0-5839 GCA_043765355.1 Acidobacteriaceae bacterium
GCCTCCTGGGCCGCGCGTAACGCCTCTTTGTAGTTCACCTGGCTCACCGTGTCTCCGCCGTCGGTGATCGCCACCATTACTTTTCTTCCCTGCCGTCGGCTCAGCGCTTGCGATCCCAGAAAGACAGCATCATAGAGCGCCGTCGCCGCGCCATTGCGCACGCGGTCGATTCCGGCGTCGATTTTTTTCAAATCGGACGTGAACGGCACCAGTTCGCTGACTTCCTCGCTGAATTTGTAGAGGGACAATCCATCCTGCGGCCGCACGATCGCGTGCGCAAATTTGCGCGCCGAGCTCAGCTCGAGTGGCAGGTCTTTCCGGGTGCTCAGGCTCGTATCAACCGCCAGAATGATCGACAACGGCAACGCCGACTCGCGGCTGAAGATCGCGATCCTCTGCTCCTGGCCATCTTCTTTCAATACAAAGTTTTCTTTTTGCAGACTGGCGACCGGAGCGCCGCGCGCGTCCGTCACCGTCACGAAGACGTTCACCAGTTTCACGTCGACTTTGAGTGTGGTCTCGGGTTCTTCCGCGCTGGATGCGATGCCGGCGCAAACGACGAAGACGCAGGCAAACGCGAGAGCACCGAGCTGTGAGCTGTGAGCTTCGAGCCCCCTGCCGTTGCTTGCTCGCGGCTCACGGCCCGAAGCCCGGAGCGTCTTTAGAGTTCCTGTCATTTGAGAGCCAGTGATATATCCCAGTGATATATCTAGGATGCGTTCTACTCTCCTGCTGTGCCTGCCGGTCTCCGAATTTCTTCGGGAAACGCCTCCCCATCCGCCCACACGGCTCCATCCTTGAAGTATTCTTTCTTCCAGATCGGCACCGTTTTTTTGAGCGTGTCGATGATCCAGCGGCAAGCCTCGAAGGCGGCCGCCCGATGCGCCGATGCAACCACGATCAGAACGCTGGTCTCTCCAATATTGAGCCGGCCCAAACGGTGAACGATCGACGCTCCCCGTACCTGAAAACGCGTCCGCGCCTCAGCCGCCAGCTGTTCCATCTGCCTTAACGCCATGGCTTCGTAGGATTCGTAGTCGAGATAAAGCGTGCGGCGGCCGCGCGTGTTATCGCGCACCACCCCATCGAAAATCACCGCAGCGCCATCGGCCGTATGCTTGAGGCGAGCGGCCACGGCACTGGCGTCAATCGGCTCGCGAACAATTCGAACCTCACCCGTAAATTGGCGGCTGTCGTTCCCCGTTCCTCCGCTCACCGGTGGCAACAACCCGACTTCATCGCCTTCGCTCAACACGCGCTCCACTCCTGAATATTCCTGATTCACCGAAACCGCGAGCGAGGCGGCCATCGCCTCCAACCGCGGGAATGCACGCGCATAGTGGAGGACCAGGTCGCGCACGCGAGACCCGCCGGGCAGATCGACATTCTCCGACGAACGCCCGACTAACTCCTTCAACACTCCGAAAAACAACACATCGATCTTCATTAGACCAATTTCCCCGTAGAGACGCGGCTTGCCGCGTCTCCCGCGTGCAGCCAAGCAAAAACCAGCAAGTCTACCCGTGAAAAGCAGTGACCCGCGAAATCAGTGTAGCGCGACGCCCCACAAAGACGTGTCCCTCCGGGTGGTGACTCTCGCGCCACCGCCGCTTGTTTCAATTACTTCCGTAATCGTGCATTGGGTCACTTTCGCGCTTAGTCTTAGTGGCAACGCTGCAAGATTCCGAGAGGAGGCTGTTATCGCTAACGCCGCTCAAACCGATGCCAGCCGCAGCTCATCCGCTCGGTCTTTCCTCCACAGCCTGAATATCCTGATCAAATACACGCGGCTGTATGGAGTGAACCATAAGCGCACCGAAGGCCAGTTTCAGACGGCGTGGAATGAACTTCAGCTGGCCGTTCCCAAAGGCGGCGATACCGGGTTTCTGCTCGGCGTCTCTGACAACAAACTTTTGCTCGACGGCATTCCTCTCGAAGCCGGACAAGCCGAGCGCAGCTTTGCACAACTGCTGACCGCGGCTGGGCTTTCCAGCATCATGTTCTCAAACAAGGTCACGATTGAAGACTTTACGCGTCTGGTTCGCGCGTTCTCGATGGGCGGCTCCAGGGCGCAGGACTTCGCTAAGCAGCTCAAGGAAACGCTCGGCAACAACAAAGATTCGTCGATTCGCATCAATGAAGTGAAATTCGTGGCGGCCGATCCCGCGACGGGCGAGCTCTCGGTCGCCGCGCAACTCGCCGCCCAGGCCCTCGGCCCTGAATTCAAGCAGTGGCTGAACGATCCGCAAAAACTTTTGCAGCTGATTGCTGCCGCACAGGGAGCGAGCGCCGGTGGCGGCGTTGCCGGTGGCGCACCCATGGGCAGCGTCCCCAGCATCCCCATCCCAGGCGGCGCCGCTGGAGTCGCTACGACCGGCGCCCCCGCCACCGGAGCTCTGGGGCAATGGACCGGCGGAGTCGTCGCCTTACAGGAAGAAGAGGTCATCCAGACGATTCGCCTGCTCACCCATTTTGGTCAGGCGATGCAGGATCCGAACTCTTCCCCGGAAAATCTCCAGGTCGAACTCGGCAAAGCTCCAGAGGGCGCCAAGGTCAATCTCGCGCAGTTGCTGGAAGGACTGGCCGCGCAGAATATTCAGAACAATGCCAACGACACCAATGACACGCCGCTTCTGATGAAGGCCGCTGAGAGCATGGCGATCAAATTCGCTCTCGACCGTTATTCACGAGGTGAAGTCAAGGTCAATGCCGTCCACGAAATGATGGAGCACATGAGCCGGCAGATGGACACGCTTCGCCAGATTCTGCGCGTCCAGGAAGACAAACTTTCCAAAGCCGGAGTCATGGTTGAGTCGCACGCCGACATTCTCGACCGCATGTTCTGGGCCGAGATTCCCGAGGCTGGGAAGAAGAGCGTTCTGCTATCCGCCGAGGCCGCGTGCGTGCCGCCGCGGAATATTCGCCAATTCGTGGAAATTCTTTTTGAGCGCGACGACAACGACCTCGCCGCCAAGATTCTTTCCAACTACAGCACCGGCCTTGACGCGAAGGAGGCCGATCCGCGCCGCAAGACGGCGACTGGCTTGTCGCAACTCGCCGACCTTTACGCTGACGCTCCCGACGAAGTCATGCCCAATACGCTGGCCATGATTGGCGAGAAGCTGAGCATGGAAAGCGATAGTGAAATTCAGAGCCTGCTGAGCGCCGCCTTCGCCCGTTTCGGGCAGGAAGCCTGCTCTCGCAGGAAGTACAAAGCGGTCGCCGAACTCTGCTACTCGCTGGAAAGAGTGGGCCGCCAGCGGCCTGCCCTGGTCCAGGATCTCCGTTCTCGCGTCGGCATCGAAAACCGCCTGCCCGAGATGATCGAGGAAGCCATCAACGCCGATCAGGTGTCGGAAGATTTGGTCGAAGTGTTGCAGCAGCTGCCCAGAAATTCCGTCGAGCACCTTGCCGACCGCTTCTTCCGCGCCCAAAAACGAGTGGAATGCGATCGCATCGTGGAACTCGTCGGGGAACTCGGACAGCCCGGTCTTGACGATCTGCGCGACATTTTGCGCACCGGCCAGCCGCGCCAAGCCGCGTCCACCGTCGGCCTGTTGAGCCGCCTCGGCGTGAATACGCTGCTCGAATTGCTGCCGTCGCGCATGAACGAGTTCAACCGTTTTTATCAAGACGTCATCGTTCGCCAGATCGCATACGGTGCCGCACCCGACCGCGGACGCACGCTGCTCGAACTGCTCGAACTGCTCGACTCGCTGATCTTGCCCGAGGCTATCGACGAGATCGGCATGAGCCAGGATCGCAGCGCAAGTTCCAGTCTGATTGCTCTCGCCACTGCCGGCGAAGCGCAAAACCGTCCGCCGTTTGTGCAACTAAAAGCCGTCGAGTCGCTGGGTCGACTGCGCGATGCCGAGGCCGTCCCCGTTCTGCGCACCATCGTTGAAGACAAAAAGCTCTTCGGATACACGCAACACCGCGAATTGAGAATCGCCGCCATTCAGGCACTTTCGAAAATCGATCCCCGCTATGGCACGCAGGCGCTCGCGGAGAGCGGTCTTGAGGCTGGCGAACTCGCCATCGCTCCGCTTGATTCCGGCCCTGGATGTCCCTGGGTCCGGCAGCGCCGCTACGAACGCATCATTTTGCCGCGCACACTTTCCGCCTCGCTATCAAGTTCCTGGGGAAAGTCGAATATCGTGATGCGTGAAATGAGTCTCGGCGGCGGCATGGGCACACGCAACGACAATCTGCGCGTCGGCTCGGAAGCCCACGTCGAAATTTCGCTGGGCGTGAAAAAAATCAAAGGCGAAGTCCTGCTGCGCCGCGCCCGCGTCAACGAAATCGGTTTCGAGTTCGTCAGCATGGATCTTGACAGCCGCTACCGCCTCCGCCGCGTGCTGGTCGAGGCCCTGCAGAAAGTTCCCGACAATCGCGCCGCGAACTGGGACGGCGAGCGCAAGGGCTAGAGGCAGCTGTGGGCTATCAGCCTTCAGTTCTCAGAAAAAACCGTCTAGAAATGCGGATTGCCGCGTCTCACCCCTGTGTTGTCGCGAGGGCTAGGCCCGGTTCGTACGGGGCATAGCCCCGTCACCACACAACTCTCTCTGTAATGCAAAAGCCTCTGCGGATGCAGAGGCTATTCTCACTATCACTCGAAAATCGAAATCCCTTACGCTACTTTCACGAAAATAATAACCAGCGTGAATAGCACCAGCGATTCGATAAACGCCAAGCCAAGAATCAACGCGACCATAATTCCCGGACGCGCCGCCGGATTGCGTCCCAGCGAATCGCAGGCCGCTCCGGCAACTTTTCCCTGCCCAAGTGCCGCGAGACCCGCCGCGAGTGCGATGGCAAACCCGGAAGTCAACGCCACCCAGTTCGTGCCGCCAGCCGCAGCCGCAGAGCCCTGCGCAAACGCCGGCACCGCCATCACCGACGCAATCAACATCAGCAACATCAACATCGCAAACTTACGCATTGTGTTTCTCCTTGTATGAATTGCCGTCAGGAGGTGGTTGACGCCGTGCTTTCAAGCCGACGCCCTCACGCTGGAACGACAGGTGCCAGGCACCAGGTCTCAGCTCTCAGGAAAACCTGATTCTTGATCTTCCTGAGACCTGACACCTAAGACCTGAGACCTTCTTCTAGTGTTCCTGCCCAGTCGCCTCGCCCAGATATACGCAGGCCAGTAGGACAAAAATATACGTCTGAATAAACGACACACCAATGTGCAGTCCCTCAAACAGAACGGGAATGCCTAGCGGAATCAATGAGAAGAACACCAGCGTTACCATCTCTCCCGCGAACATATTGGCAAAAAGACGAATGGTCAGCGACATGACACGCGCAAGGTGACTGAAAATCTCGATCGGAAAGAGCAAGACCGGCAGGAACAGGCGCATCACCAGCGGCATTTCCTTGTCTTGCGGTCCGATAAAATGTTTCAAATAACCAACCGGCCCGTTCGTCTTGACGCCCTGATAGTGATAGTAGAACCAAGTCACAAGCGCGCAACCCAACGGAACAATCGGCACTCCGGTCGGTGATTCCAGTCCTGGGATCAAACCAATCAGATTGCAACTCAGAACAAACATGCCTAGCGTGACCAGATAAGGCACGTACTTGTGGCCATGATGCCCGATCACTTCATCGGCCATGTTGTCGATAAATCCTACGACCGCTTCCATGCTGTGTTGCAATCCACCCGGACGCTCCACCGACAGACGCGCGCGCACCGCAATAAAAAACGCAGTCAGCAGCAGGACGACCAGCAACTCCATCGCAAAGCTGTTAGAAATCGGAGCCGCGGTATTTTTGGGATGAACGTGCAACGCCTGCAGCAACGCCAGCACCTGCGGCCCGAACAAACGATTTA
>JAYUJG010000330.1:0-6613 GCA_043765355.1 Acidobacteriaceae bacterium
CAGTACAAGCAAGTGCTGGAGGTGGATTCCCGGAACATCAACAGCATCAAGGGCATCGCGTATTTGTATCTGCAGATGAAGAAGTTTTCCCTGGCCAAGGAGTATTACAAGAAGGCGTCCGAAGCCGATCCGAACGATCCCGAGCCTTACTACTCGGTGGCCGTCATTGACTGGACCCAGACCTACGTGCCGCGTCAGGAAGAGCGCGCCAAGCTTGGCATGAAGCCGGATGAGTCGCTGCCGGCCCGAGACAAAAAAGTCTGCGCCACCATCAAAGAGAAAAATACTCCCAACATTCAGGAAGGGATCGACAACCTGAATAAGGCGCTGCAGCTTCGTCCCGACTACGATGACGCGATGGCGTACCTGAATCTGATGTATCGGGAACGCGCTGATGTCCAGTGTGACGATCCGTCCGCGCGCTCGGCCGATTTGAAAACTGCGGACGAGTGGGTGGACAAGACCATGGCGATCAAGAAGAAGAAAGCGGAAAAACAGCCCGGCGCGGGCGGCATCGTGCTGGATCAAAAGCAGTAGATTTTTTGCTTCAAGTTTTAATCTTCAGACTTTAACCCCAGAACAAAGGCCTCGGGCTACAAAGCTTGGGGCCTTTCGCTTTTTGGCTGCGCGGCTGTGGGATTCCGTCTGGGGCGCAGGTAAAATCAGTCGGGCTTCGATAGGACCAGCGGGAATGTTCAAGAAAATACTGATCGCGAACCGGGGAGAGATTGCCGTGCGCGTCCTACGCGCGTGCCGGGAAATGGGGATTGCGACGGTCGCAGTCTATTCCGAGGTGGACCGCGCGGCGCTGCATGTCCGTAAGGCTGACGAGGCATATCTTATTGGGCCGACTCCGGCGGCGGAGTCTTATCTTCGGATGGACAGGATTCTCGAAGTGGCGAAGCGCTCGGGCGCGGATGCGATTCATCCCGGGTACGGATTTCTGTCGGAAAACGCTAAGTTCGCGCAGGCGTGCACGGATGCGGGAGTGAAATTTATTGGGCCGACTCCGCAGGCGATGGAAATGATGGGCTCGAAAACGCGGGCGCGGCAGGAGATGGAAAAGGCGGGCGTGCCATTTGTGCCGGGAACGTCGCGCGGCCTCGCGTCCGCGGAAGAAGGCGAACAAGTTGCCGGGCGCATCGGGTACCCCGTGATGCTGAAAGCGGCTGCCGGGGGTGGCGGCAAGGGGATGCGGCTGGTGCATACCCGCGAAGATCTGCGCGCGGCGCTCGAATCGGCACGGAGCGAGGCGCAGCGTTCTTTTGGCGACAGTGAAGTCTATATCGAAAAAGCGATTGTCAATCCGCGGCACATCGAGATGCAGGTGCTGGCGGACGAGCACGGCAACACGGTGTGGCTTGGTGAGCGCGAGTGTTCCATCCAGCGGCGCCATCAGAAAGTTCTGGAAGAAGCGCCGTCGCCGGTTGTCGATTCCGATATGCGGCGGCGCATGGGCGAAGTTGCTGTCAAGGTGGCGCAGGCTGCCCACTATACGAATGCCGGAACGGTCGAATTTCTGGTCGATCAGAAAAAGAATTTTTACTTTCTCGAAATGAATACGCGTTTGCAGGTGGAGCACCCGGTCACGGAGTTGACCACCGGGATCGATCTCGTGCATCTGCAGATCAGGATCGCCGCGGGCGAGAAGTTGCCGTTCGCGCAGGGGGACATCGAACTTCGCGGACATGCGATCGAGTGCCGCATCTATGCCGAAGATCCCGATAACAATTATTTTCCGAGTCCGGGCAGGATCACGATGCTGTTGCAACCCTCGGGGCCGGGGATCAGGCGAGACAGTGGGATGTACGAGGGCTGGAATGTTCCCATCGATTACGATCCGCTGCTGGCCAAGCTGATTGGCTATGGCAGCAACCGCGAGCAGGCGGTGATGCGGCTGGAGCGAGCGCTGTCCGAATATTTCGTGGCGGGCATCAAGACGAATATTTCTCTATTTCAGCGGATACTACGCGACGCGGATTTTCGGGCGGGAAAGCTCGATACAGGATTCCTCGATCGGCTGCTGGCGAAAAGGGACGTGGACGACGCGTCGCGCGCGACAGGAGACGACCTCGAAACTATGGAGAAGATTGCCGCGATTGCGGCGGGGATGTTTACCGTGCTTGACCCTCGGTCAGAGGCTGGTAAGAACGGGGACGCCAACGGCGGGGCGGCGGTCGCGTCGAGCTCTACTCCATCCAACTGGAAACAGAAAGGGCGTTCGGAAGGGTTGCGTTGAGTTCGAACTTTTATGGTTTATGAAGTCATTGTCGAAGGCAAGCCGCATCGGCTGGAGCTGGAGAAAGCGGCCGACGGGTGGCTGTGCCATGTGGACGGACGGCTGGTTCCGATTGACGCAGTGCTTCCGCGACGCGACGTTTTGTCGTTGTTAGTGGACGGGCGCGCCTATGAAATCAAGCGTGAACAGACCGCAACCGAGGTGCATCTGTGGGTCGGGAGCAGGCGCTTGGCGGTCGAGGTGCGCGATCCGCGCTCGCTGCGATCGCGTCAGAAGGCTGGCGGAGCGGAAAGCGGGCCGAGGCAAATTGTGGCTCCGATGCCCGGCCGCATTGTGCGCCTGCTGGTCGCGGAAAATGCCGAAGTCGAAGCGGGTCAGGGTATCGTCGTAATCGAAGCGATGAAGATGCAAAACGAAATCAAGTCGCCGAAAAAGGGCACGGTCAAAAAGATTTCGGCGACCCCAGGCGCGTCGGTGAACCCGGGAGATGTGCTGGCGGTGGTGGAATGAAGAAGGAGTTGGGAGTACTCGATGAAATCGCCGGTGCGGCTGTCGTGCGCCGGCATCCTGCGTATTAAAGAATGAGCCTCTATCCTTTAATAAGCCGATTCGTTATTGGTTATTGAAGGATGGGAACGTCCCCTCTGCCCATTTTCCGATCTTCGCGGTCGACCGTCGCAGCACTTCGGTCATCTAAAATTGGGTTCTCGTCACGCGTAACATGGTAATGACGGCAACCGCAGAGGTGTCCTGGTGAAGGTGCAACGGATCATCAGTTTCGCAACGCTGGCCATTTCGATTCTTACGCTGGTCTTGGTTTTGAAGCGGCCCGCTCCGGTTGCGCCGGTGCAGGCGCCGGCGGCAGCGGCGGCCAACGCGCAATCATTTCAGGACAAGGTGAACCAGTTAGCGCAGCCAAAGGCGGCGGGCGAGGGCGAGAGCGAGGTTCGGATCAATTCGGGCGAGTTGTCGGCAGCGCTCGCGCAAGCTGCGGGACTGATGCCGTCCGCCGCCGCCACGACCTCCAGCGGCGCTGTTCCGGGATCTTCGTCTGCGGGCTCCTCTGCGGGTCCGGCCATGGAATTCCCCGGCGCGGTTCCAAATATCAAGGACTATCAGGTCTCCATGGACGGCGACATTGTGCGCGGACAATTTCTGACGCAGATTGCGGGCAAGGACGTTTACCTCACGCTGGCTGGGCACCTCGGGTCCAAGAACGGATACGCGACCTTCGATGCAACCGAGGTTAAAGTGGGCGATCTGTCGGTGCCCGCATCGCTGGTGAACGAGGTGCTTCAGAAGAAGCTGAACGAACAGCGCGATCAGCTGAAGCTGCCCGACAGTGTGAAAGATTTGAAAGTGGAAAACGGCGAGCTGGTGTTCGTGGAAAAATGAGGCGGGCTCGTAGCTCGCAGCGGCACCGATACTCATGCAGAAGATGCCGCTGAATACTAATTTCATTTGCTTGTAAAGCACAATTTGCCGGGTGCGATACACCGTGGGTTCCCTCGCGTAGAGTCTTCTAATCTCTCACTAATCTGTTTCTAACCGGCTCCATTTCAAATCGTGAGTATGACGAGCTTTCCGGTTCCGCCTGCGATTCTGCCGAACTATCCCAACCATGTTCTGGTGGCCAGCCCCAGCAATGTTGTGCGCCAGCGGGTTCTCGACAGTCTGCGCTCTCCGGTGCGGCGCTTTGAGCAGGCTCGAGGGGGCGCCGACGCGTTGGCCCATCTGGAGAGCGGCTTTTGGCAGGTGCTGTTTCTGGATCGGCATTTGCCCGATCTCGACGCCGAGGAGTTGAGCGACACGGTGCGGCAGCGATTTCCTGGAATCGAAGTCGTGCTGCTCGATGCGGAGAGCGACGTCGCAGCGAACGCCTGCGCGGACCGGCAGAAACTGCCGCCAGAAGCCGGCCTCGCAACCGGCGATGCCTCGGCCAGCGGTGGAGAAGGGGCGGCAAGGCACGAAGCTGATGTTGATGACGACGGGGCGGCGATCCCCGCGAGTCGTGTCTTGCCGGCCCTTCTCGAGTCCCCGTTGCCGGGAATGATTGGTCACTCTCGCGTCATGCAGTCGGTGTATCGCCTGACCCGCCTGCTGGCTCCGCGCAGCACGACTGTCCTGATTACGGGGCCGACCGGCAGTGGCAAGGAGGTTGTGGCGCGCGCCATTCATCAGTTGAGTCCGCGCGCCAGAAGCGCGTTTGCGGTGGTCAACTGCGCGGCCATTCCGGAGACGCTGCTCGAGGCTGAACTGTTCGGTTATGCCCGCGGCGCGTTTACTGGAGCGATGCAATCCTATGCGGGAAGAATTCAGGCGGCGCAGGGAGGCACGCTGTTTCTCGACGAAATCGGGGAGATGCCGCTGAGCCTGCAGCCGAAGCTGCTGCGCTTTTTGGAGCAGAAGGAACTACAGCGCTTGGGCAGTTCCGAAGTGGTGCGGGTGGATGCGCGCGTGGTGTCCGCCACGAACGCGCATCTGCTGTCGCTGGTGCGGGAGGGAAAGTTCCGCGAAGATTTGTACTATCGGCTGTGCACTTTCCCGATTGAGATTCCGCCGCTGCGCGAGCGCTCGGAGGATATTGCGGAACTGGCGGCGCATTGTGTCGGTAAATTTTGCCTGCGCTTGCCCGCGCCGCTGTTGTCGGCGCCTGCGCTGCACCTGCTGCAAACACATTCCTGGCCGGGAAATATTCGCGAGTTGCAGAACGTCATCGAACGGGCGCTGATTCTTGCGGAAGAGGAACGGGTGATTCGGCCTGAGCATCTTTTGCTTGGCGACGGCGGCCTGCGAGACGGGCGCTAGAAATCGCCTGGGGCGACTTGGCGGGCGCTGTCGAGACGCGGCTAGCCGCGTCTTTACGGGATGTTCCTCTGCCCGCTTCGCAATGGGTCATCTGCATCTGGGCTTGCCATGAGAGGGTTCTAAGGCAATTTATGCCGGGCTGGCATCGCCGTTGCTAGACGATCTGCATGTCCACTACTTTTCCAATCCCACGAGATCCGGCGCGCGATCCCGAGCATCCGCTGGCGCGGGCTTTTGCGTCGTTCACGGAAGCGGCGGGATCGCTCGAGCGCAGCTATGGACAGTTGAATGGGCAGGTGGCGCATCTGCGGCAGGAACTGGAAGTCACCAATCGCGATCTCGCGACCAGTCTGGAGGAGAACCACCGCATTCGCGAGCGCCTGCGGCGCATTGTCGAGGGTCTGCCCTGCGGCGTACTCGTGATGGAAGCGGGAGCGCGGATTTCGACGCTCAATCCCGAAGCGGCGCGCCTGGTCGGAGGAAATTGTGAATCCTCGGATGCCTTGCCTGGGGCCCTTTCCGCCGTACTCGACCGCGCGCGCGCGACTGGGGACGAGTTTGAGTTGGCGCTATCCGATAGTCAGTCGCACGGTGATTCGCATAACCAGGCGCAGTCGCAGCCTTTGTGGGTGGCGGTTCGTCACGCTTGGCTGGAGCAGAGTCCGGCGCATTCGACTTCGGTGTTTATTTTGCGGGACGTGAGCGACGCGAAGAAGCTGGAACGCGAGCGGGAGCATCTCCGGCGGCAGCAGGCCCTGGTCGAAGTGTCGGCGCTGCTGGCGCATGAGATTCGCAATCCCCTGGGAAGTCTGGAACTGTTTGCCGGACTTTTGGCCGAAGCGAATCTGGTTGGGGAAAGCCGCCGCTGGATCGAGCATGTGCAGGCGGGACTGCGCACCCTTTCCGCCACCGTCAACAACGTGCTGCATCTGCACAACGCGCCCCAGCCTGAGCTCGCACCGATTGACGTCGGCCAGCTGCTTGACTGGGCCTACGGTTTTCTGCTGCCGCTGGCCAAGCAGGCGCGGGTCGAGCTGCAAGTCATCAACGGGCTTGGCGGAGTAACCATCGATGGCGACCGCCATCGCCTGGAACAGGTGTTGCTCAATCTGGCGCTCAACGCGTTCCGGTTTATGCCGGGAGGGGGTTGGCTGTGCATTCGCGGCAATGAGCGCGCGGCGGCGGATGTTTCCGAGAATGAAGGATCGTTTGCGGCCGACAGCGCGCACGGGAATGCGACCCAGGGTATCGAAATCCGGGTGCGCGATACCGGGCCGGGCATTGCGGCGGAAGACCTGCCGCGCATCTTCGATGCCGGATTCAGCACGCGGCCGGGTAGTTCGGGACTTGGACTCGCCGTCTGCCGCCGCATTCTCCAGCAGCATCGCGGGTCGATTGCGGTCGAGAGCCGGCCCGGGCAGGGCGCAATTTTCCGCCTCCTGCTGCCGCGCACCGGCGACGCTACAGCGTTACTTTCGCGCGAAGCGTTGCCTCCGGATGGTTCCGGACATGCGCCCGAGCCCTTTGCCGGGAATTTTCCCCAGACTTTTCCTGAACGCCAGCCGG
>JAYUJG010000331.1:0-3938 GCA_043765355.1 Acidobacteriaceae bacterium
TCCTTGGGGACTGCGTTCCGAATCACTTCCCCCCGCATTAATTCGCGACACGAGATTTGTCCCTGTTGCAGTGGAATCGCCAGGTAGACGTCGGCATCCTGCAAAAGGTGACCAACCGGCAGATCGCGTTTGGCATAGACTCCCCTTACCAGCGAGTCGAGATAGGCGATTTCTTCTTGCGGAGGCAGGCGCTTCTGCGTGCCCGGGGCCCCGCACATTCTTTTGGCGCGATGAAACGCCTTGAACCAGCTGTCCACCTGTTCCGGCACCGAGCAGTAAGGCGAAACCGTCATGCTCTCGGTTTGAATGTCGATGTGACGCTCGAAGGTCCGCGCGCCCTTGGCATACGCCATCAGCATCGACGATGTCCAGTCGCGGTACTCGTGCGTCGAAAACCCAATGACGTGATTCGGATACCGCTTGTGTAGATAGTCGATCTGGTTGAGTTCGATGTCGCAATCCTCGGAGGGATACAGCGAAACGCAGTGATTGATTGCCAACGGGATATGACGGTTTGCAAAAAATGTAACCAGGTCGTCGATATCCTTCAAAGACGAGCCACCCGTCGAGACGATAACCGGCTTTTTCGTTTTCGCCATTTTCTCGATCAGAATCCAGTCGTTGCAGTCCGAACTGGCGATCTTGAGGATCGGGATGCCCAGTTCGCAGCAGAAGTCGACCGAACTCTCATCGAACGGCGTGGCCATCGGGATACAGCTGGCATCGCGAATGGCCTGCACCATGGTCGCGAAGTCCTCCGGCTTCAATCGGGTGTCGATCGTCTTCTTGATGTAACGGATGTCGTCACGCTGGCGAAAATCCTTGTGCACAAAGCTGTCCACGTCGCGAACCTGCAGCTTGATCGCGGCCCGGACGTTGTTGAAGCGCACTACTTGCGCGTAATTGTGGATGATCTTCAATCCGCGCTGCAGGTCTCCTAAGTGGTTGTTAGCCACTTCGAGGACGAATAACTCATCGAAAATGTCATTGCCTGTCATCATCCTACTTGCCTGTCCCGGGTGGTAACGCCATGCTCTTCACGGAGCACGGTGTCTTAGTATGGTAATGTCCTTATTCCTTGAACACATTGTCCATTAGTTCACCCTCATCGAGGAAAGGGTACATGTCCTCTAGATTGGGTGAAACGATCCGGCCGTCGGGTAACTGCCGCGCTTTTGAGCGCGGCTCGAATTCCTGCTTCGGATCGAGCATGACATCGATCAAGGCCGGTCCAGCGGCGGCGAGAGCGCGGTCGACCTGATCGAGCTCCGATTCGCGGTCAATGCGAATGGAGGGAATCCCGTAAGCGCAGCCGATCTTGACCATGTCGGGCAGTGACGCCCCAGTCGCCGCGCTCTCTCCCGTGAGTCGCCCGAAAAAACCCGCCTGCGTCATCCGCATCGAGAGATATCCAGAGTTATTCAAGACAAATATCTTCACCGGCAAGCGATGATGAACCACGGTTTGGAGTTCTTGAATATTCATCTGGATGCTGCCATCGCCGGCAATACAGAGAACGCGCTTTCCGGGACGCGCAAATGCCGCGCCAATGGCGGCGGGCAGATCGTAGCCCATGGAGGCCGATCCAGAATTTGAGATAAGCCGTTGGTTCCGAGTCAGCCGCATGGTCTGGAACGGCACGATGCACGCCGTGGCGTTGCCGCAGACGACGACGTCGTCGTCCTCGAGACGGGCCGAGAGTTGCTCGACGAAGTAATAGGGATTCAAAGGCGGGCCGGGTTCGCGCTGGCGATCCTCCACGGCGGGATAACGCTTCACGCGCGCGCGACACCATGTGAGCCATGGCCCGTGGACTTTGGCACGGTACGCGCCGGCCTCACACTGATGTAAAAGCTCCCGTAGAAACCGTTTGAGGTCGCACTGGATAGCCAAATCCGGACGGACTGTGGGTTTATCCAACTCGGCGCCATCGATATCAATCTGAATTTTGAAAGCGTTTCGCGCGAATGATTGCCAGTTATAACTGGTTTGCCGAATGTTGAGGCGCGATCCGAGCGTTACCAGAACGTCGGCATTTTGTACCGTGAAATTCCCGGCGCGGTCGCCGATCGTGCCCTGGCGTCCGCAGAAAAGCGGGTCGTCGGAGGCGATGAGGTCGTGCGTCCAGGCGGTGGTGACGGGTACTCCCAAGCGATGGATGACGGCGTCAAATTCGGCGAGCGCCTGGGCTGCGCGCACCCCAGTACCAGCGAGAATCACCGGACGCTTGGCGTGGCGGATGCGGTCGAGCACATCGCGACACTGGGTGCTGAGCTGGGCTGAGTCCGGCGTGCCGAGTTTTGCGTCATCCTCCGCAGGATCATAGGATCGCAGCTTCGCGGGTTCGATCGGCGCTGCCTGTACGTCGACTGGTATGTCGATCCAACATGGCCCAGGGCGTCCCGTTTGGGCGAGATGCCAGGCGCGTTCGAGGTGGTAGCGGATGGTCAGCGGGTCGTCGACCAGCACCGCGTACTTGGTGATCTTCGCCACCATCGCGACGATGTCAGCCTCCTGGTCTCCCAGTTGGCGAAGTCCGGTGATGCCCTGCGCACGCATGCAGGTCTCGCGTTTAACCTGTCCAGAGATGATGAGCATCGGGACGGAATCGGTCCACGCCCCGAAGACTCCGTTGAGCGCGTTGATGCCACCAGGTCCAGTGGTGACGTTGACCACGCCCGGCTGTCCGCTCACGCGCGCGTAGCATTCCGAGGCCATGGCCGAAGCCTGCTCATGTTGATTGCAAACGTACTGAATTCGCGGTTCGGCGCCAATCGAGTTGTTGAGGTGCATGGCTCCGCCGCCCGTCACCAAAAAAATGTGGCGGACGCCCCAATCCGCAAGCTGGCCAACGATGTAGTCAGACAGTTTCATGATTGGCGGACCTCGCAAGGGGTGCTGGCCTTCGACTTCTGGAGCGTGAGCACGGGATTGCGGAGTCCGAGGCGGCGAATCTGCGCGCCGATTTCGTCGGCGTGCAGCAGAGTTGCGATGACGATCGGTTCGCTCGGCTCCCCGCCCTGGGCTGCGATTTCTTGCGGGCCAATCACCGGCGCGCTCGCCAGCGTCTTGCCTCGCAGAATCGGATTGCTGTCCACAACCGCGCGCACTTTCGTTTGCGCGAGGCAGGGGAGCGCGAGCAGTTTCATCGCGAATTGTCCCGCACCCCACAACAGGACGCTCTCGGTGCTCGCAAGTTCTTCCGCCAGATGGCGATCGATCTGTTCCATTTGCTCGGCAGACTGCCGAACATAATCGCCAATGCGCGATGGCAGCTCCTGATCGCAAACCGCCACGCCATCCTCCGCCGTTTTGCCGTGGTCGCGGAAAAGGCCGAAGACCGCGGGGTAAAGCGTGTCTTCGCCGGTATCGAGGATCTTCTGTTCGACGACAATGGGCTTGAACCCAAAGCGCCGCGCTGCATTTTCGATAGTGCGCGCGGAAAAATGATTGATGTGCTCGGTATTGAATTCCTGGAATGGCGCGTAAAGATAATCCGCGTATCGAGTCGCATCCGGAGTCTCGATGTAGAGGTAGCCCCCCGGTGTCAGAAGATTGCGCGCCGAAGCGAAGAATGCCGGAATGTTGTAGACATGCTCCAGCACATGACTCAGAACCACGCAGTCGAATTTCGGCATGTGCGCGGGAGCCGTGCCGATCGACCCGACATAAGCTTCGAACCCCCGCTCGCGGCAAGCCGCTGCGCAGCGCGGCGACGGATCGAGTCCGGCTACGGCCGTGAACCCCCGGTCGCGGAACGCCGTAAGCAGGCCTCCCGTGGCGCAACCGGCGTCGAGAATGCTGGCGGCTCGCGATGGCAGAGCGCGGGCAAGATCGGAAGCAGTGACGGCCAGCCGCGCCGCATCGTGTGCAGTAGCGCCGCTCCCGGTCGCGGTGGCCGAGTCATCGTACTTCGACCACTCACAATAGAAGCGATC
>JAYUJG010000332.1:0-12815 GCA_043765355.1 Acidobacteriaceae bacterium
ACTTCTCAAACGCGAGAAGTGGGGCACCCCTCGTTTGTTTCTTTGCTTACAAAGCAACAACACTCGGTACACTGGCACCGAAGATCGGGGCCACCCGCCTTTTCATATTTCTTAGAAAACCGCTGTCTATTCCTCGTCCGAAATCACACTCTGCTTCCAAACGATGGCTAGACCTCTTTTCGGCTGACCGGAGTACCTCTTGCTGAACGACACTGACGACGCTAGTTCTTCGAGATCGTCGCGAACTTTCCGAGCATCCTAAATCCTTCCACGCATAGCCGCAGCGAAAAGGATCAGGAGCGCATTTACAAGTAATGAGAACGTGAATAAATTCGAATGGGTCATGCTTGCGGCGACGGAGAGAGCGGCTTCTAGCGACGAACCGGCTGGTACATCGGCAAGGTCCCCTCTCACATAGAAACCATGCAACAGCCAGTAGCTGCGCATGACCTGCCTCCACAACTTCCCTATCCACGCGATCATAATTCCAAACCAGATGATCGGAACAACGCCCATCTTTCCCCAAAACCGAGCCACCGTGGCAATGCAGATTACTACTGCCAATGCGGAAAGAAAGGCATCGGTTATGAGATCAGAATTGCGAAACGGGCTAGGACGGTAGAACTCCGAACTCGGCCCCCGCCTCGCACGTGGGGCCAGACCCAGCGTCGTCAGATCCGACATATCACCTCCTGAATTTGCGCCTTCTCTAATTATAGACAGGCAAAGTACAAAATCGCACCGCCAATGCCCAATCCAACCCCTATGGGATTCGGAACCGCCTCGATCGGAAGAATGACGACCCCTGCGTACGCGGAGAATGCTCCTAGTCCAGTACACCACGGCGACGGAGGAGGCGGAGGAGGAGGAGGAGGCGGCGGCGGCGGGTTGCAATTGAACCCGGACGGGCAGTTCGGGGGTTGGTGTGTACATACATAGCCTGGCGGACAGTTGGGCGGCGGCGGTTTACGACTCAAGCCGAAAGGATCGACATAGTCTATAGGGTCGTCGCCAGCGTAGGCATATGCATTGTAACCGCCACTGAGTCCTGCTGGGTCCTCACTGATGAAGCGCCCCAAACCGTGACCTGCTCACGGTCAACGAGAGTTCGACTCCTTCTAAGGGATGGCTTAAGCAGAAAGCGCTTGCCACGGGACAGTGGTGGCGCGCCACGCGGGGCTTATCTGTGACACGATTTATCGCGGCACGATTGTTCGGTCCGGCATCGGTGCCGGCACAGCAAGTGCACTTGACTTGGGCTCCGTAAGGGAGTACTTCAATAGGCAATACAATGCCCGCACGCCATCTTTCCATCCGATCTTCTTACCCTCTTCGTAAGTACGCCCCCAGTAACTGATGCCGACTTCGTAGATGCGCAGCTTTCGTCGGGCCACTTTCACCGTGATCTCAGGCTCGAATCCGAAACGATTCTCTTCGATCGGGATCGACTGGATGACTTCGCGCCGAAAGACCTTGAAGCAGGTTTCCATGTCGGACAGATTGATGTTAGTGAGGCAGTTGGAGAGCAGAGTCAGAGCCCTGTTGCCGACCGAATGCCAGAAGTACAAAACCCGATGCGGGGCGCTGCCCAGGAAGCGCGAGCCGAAAACCACGTCCGCCTTTCCTTGAACGAGGGGTTCGATCATTAGCGGATACTCCGCTGGATCGTATTCCAAATCGGCGTCCTGAATAATCACAAAGTGGCCTGTAGCTTTCTGAATGCCACTGCGGATCGCCGCTCCCTTGCCCATATTGTGTGGCTGAAAGACAGTGAGGATTTGCGGGTACTCAGACTGGAGTTCCACCAGGATCTCGCGTGAGCCATCCCCCGAACCGTCATCCACGCAGATCAGCTCGATTTCCATGGGAACGGATAGAACCTTCGCGACCACCTCTCGCAAAGTCGCGTGCTCATTGTAGATCGGCATTACGACTGAGAGTTTCATGGCGTGCCTGTTGAACGGCGGGGCTCCTCACGATTGAAAGCGGTGCTTCTAAACCCGAAACGGGGAAGCCCACATTTCTTGAACACGTCAGTTTACGGACTCACTGTGGATCGCATTCGTCCCCTCGGGCATCTGCTGCAACTAGCCGGCATCGTCAACTAGGCGCAGGCAAATGTGTATCTGGACGAGCATGACGGGCGTTTCGGGCGGAGGCACCCGATCATCATTAGAAGAACTCGCGCCAGCACCTCCACTCAAACTGGCGGCTTACAACACCAACCTCCAGTTCAGAAATGCCCACATCCACACCAGATTCAGGAAGCCGAGTGCAGATAAGTAGAAGCCGAGTTGCTTCCCGTTCCAACGCTCGGCGTAGGCTCCCCAGACCAGAAACGCGGGATACACGAGCAGCACATATCGCGCTGCTCCCAAGAGCGGACGCCCAGTATACATCAGCATCTGCAAAATCACCGCGAGCGCGAACGCTTTGTCTTCGAGACGAACATCGATCCGAGCATCGGTCCCCGTGTGGCCCCGCAGGCTAATAGCGGCAACCATGATCACCAATCCGAGCTTGATCGCCAGCAGAGCATCATGCTCGGCGACGATCAGCCGCACAACCTCCGCTAATCCTCTCCACGGAGGGACCATCGTCATGCCCTGATAGAGCCGGTAACCTTCCACCACAGAAAGATGCCCCGACCACCGCAGCCAACCCCAATAGCTGACCAATCCGACTGGAGTGAGCGCCACGACTAGCGACCGGGTTTGGCGGCTGCGCAACGCCATCATCGCGAGCGGGATGAAAACCAGCACACCTGAAGGCCGGGCCATTCCCGCAAGCACGCCGCACGCGGTCGCTGCCTCCCATCGTGTTTCACGGCCAAAGATGACGGCCCATACCACCAGGGCAAAGGTGAGTGAATCGGCGTAGCCGGCGAACAGGACAAAACTGGCTGGCCACACGCAGAACAGTAGCAGACCGCGAAGTCCTATCACCTCGGACGATTCGCCCGAGCGTTCACCCGACAAGAGAAGCAGTCCCCAGAATGAAAAGAACGCCGCCAAAGTCGAGACCAGGAGCGCCGCCGCCATCGGCGGCATCAAGACGCTAACCAGGCGAATCGCCGCCGGATACAACGGATAAAAAATCACCGCCATCGGCAGGTCGTAGCCGTGCTCGGCGATGCGCAAGAACCAGAGGGTATCGAAGCGCTGCCAAATTCCAAGCAATACAAAATCCAAGCTGTGCGGGGCCGGCAAATTATCGGTGAGCGCATTGCTGTGAATCAGCGCCGTGTCGGGATGCAGGAACGGCAAAAACGCGGCGGCCACGGCAGTATAAAACACGCGCAATGCCGCAGTCATTACAAGGGCTATCTGCCAGTCTGGCCGGGATTTGAATTTCCGCAACACTTTTAGATTATAGTGCTCGCCTTTTGGCCGGGGCAGCTCCCACGAATCGGATTCTCTCATTCACCGCCCAATGCTTCGCCACGCAATATCATAAACAATTCTCGCGTCTTCGGACTTTTAGAGCGGCCTGGTGAAAGTGAAACCAAGTCACATCGTACGCATCATGCTCGATGGAGGGGTTAAAGCCGTCGGCTTCCTTAAGCCTTCGCCTGGTGGCTCGGCCTCACTTTTTCACAGATCTTCTGCAGGTTGGCGTCACAGGGGTGCTATGCGTAAGTGTGCGTTCAGTATCGTTTTGATAATGCTGTTGGGTGCTGGGGGCGGGCTGGCGGTCCTGACATCCGGAGCCATTTCATTCCGCGCCAGCCAAACGCCGCCTGCCATGGAAACCAAGCTGGCCACGATGGCACTCAACGCCTCGGTGTCCCGCCACGCACCGCAGCAGGCCAACCCGTATCCGCCGACGGAAGAAAACCTGCTCCGCGGCATGAAGCTCTACCAGGTGGGTTGTTCCGAGTGCCATGGCGTTCCGGGGCAGAAGAACCCTTACGGTGACTTTTTTTATCCTCCCGTTCCCCAGTTTGCTAGTCATGGCCCTCGGCGCAGTGAGGCGGAGATTTACTACATCGTCAAGCATGGTGTCCGTAATACCGGAATGGCCGCGTGGGGCAACACGATCGACGAAGAACAGATATGGAAAATTTCGGCTTTTCTCAATCGGCTGGAGAGCCTTCCGCCACCCGTTGCTCGGGAGTGGAGCAAGTCGCCGCAGTAGAACTGTTTAACAAAGTGAGCCAGACGGGATGACCGACATTCCTGCTGGCGACGTAAAGTGAGGAGAAGCCCATGCCCTGGATCAAGGTCGTCGACGAGGCGGAAGCTGAAGGCGAACTTCTGGAAATCTATCAAGCTCAGGCCAAGAAGGCTGGTGCCCTGGCGAACATCCTCAAGATCCACAGCCTTGCGCCACGGACTCTTTCCACGCACTTGGCTTTCTACGAAGCCGTAATGCACGTGCCCGGCGACCTGTCTCGAACTCAGCGCGAGATGATTGCAGTCGTGGTTTCCAGCCTGAACCAATGCCACTATTGACTTCGTCATCACGGAGCAGGTCTGCTCCGGCTCACCCAAAATGAGCGTCTGGTGGAAGACCTGAGCGCCGACTTCACCCGTGCCGACGGGCTGGATCCGCGCGACCGCGCCATGTTGGAGTACGCCGCGCGGCTGGTCAAAGAGCCTTGGACAATGTCTTCCGGCGACGTCGATCGCTTGCGCCGCAATGGCTTCTCCGATCGGGCGATCCTCGAGGTCAATCTTGTCGCCGGCTACATGTCCTTCGTAAATCGTCTCGCGCAAGGGCTGGGAGTGGAACTGGAGGATTACCTCCGACAGTTCACGCGATGACCCTGTAGGGGCCCCCGTCGCGGGTCATCAACCCGGTGTAACCTGTGCCCCTTTCCTGCATCGTGCATAGTAGGGGGCTAGATCCAGGCCCAGGAGCCACTTTGGCAGTTATGCCAGAAAGTCAACTTCAAAGTGCTGAATCCGCGCTGATTGAGCGGATCCGCAAAGGCGAGAAGGAACTGTTCCATGAGTTGGTTCAGCCCTACGAGCGGAGCGTTTACCTGACGGCCTATTCCGTTCTGCGCAATCCTGCAGATGCGGAGGAAGTCGCACAGGAAACACTGCTAAAGGCCTTTGTTCATCTGGAGCAATTGCGCTCGAACGAGAAGTTCAAAGCCTGGCTCTTGTTGATTGCGGTGAACGAAGCGCGCATGCGCAGGCGGAAAGACCACCAGCACATGTACGAATCGCTGGAGGAGCAGACCATGGAGACGGAAGATGGCGAGTTCATGCCACAACAGTTTGCAGACTGGCGGGAAGTCCCCTCGGAGGCCTTGGAAAAGAAGGAGATTCGGACTGCGGTCCTAAAAGCCTTGGATAGCCTACCGCTGAAGTACCGCGAAGTCTTTGTTTTGCGGGATATGCAGCACCTCAACGTTGCAGAGACCGCTCAGGTCCTGGGAATCTCCGTGCCCGCGGTAAAGACCCAGTTGCACCGGGCACGGCTTCAGATGAGGGAGCAGTTGACGCCTATATTCGGAAAACGATGGATAGAACGGCTGCCGTTCTTTAAGGGGAAGAACCCATGGTGAGTTGCCATAGAGTTTTGCAAGAGTTGTCCAACTACCTCGATGAAGATATCGATCCAGGTCTGCGTGCGGCCATCGAGGAGCACGTTCGAGGTTGCCACCGTTGCTCCGTCCTGCTGGACAGTACCCGGAAGATGCTCTACGTCGTTGGGGACGAGCGGGTCTTCGAGATTCCGGGTGGGTACAGTGAGCGCTTGCACAAAGCTCTAGCAGAACGCCTGGGAATCTGATTCAAGCGGATATTTCGTAATCAGGAGGGACAGAATGGCGTCGGTCGAAGTGCTTTCAGAGAGTGCCGCACCTGCCAAGGTGGCGACCATCTACGAGGAAATCAAGAAGACACTGGGAATTCCCATTGTTCCCAATCTCTTCAAGGCCATGGGGACCAGGCCCGACTATTTGGAGGCTACATGGAATCTTTTCAAGAGCGTCATGGGCCCGGGCGAGTTGACGCGCAGAGAGAAGGAACTGGTGGCGCTGGCAGTTTCTGCCACCAATAACTGCAAAGTACTGCATTCATGCTCACACAGCCGCCCTCAAGGGGCTGGGCCTCAGCGAAAAGGGTATCGTAGAGCTGATGGCTGTCGTCGGGTTGTTCAACAACTTCAATAAATTCTTGGACGGACTGATGATTGAACCCGACCTGGGTGTTTGAACGAACCAGGCAATGCAGGTTCGGACCGGCCCCACGACGGAGACAGGCAGATGAATTTCGCGGAGGTTGAGCGCGACTATATTCGAAGCCGCATCCTGCCCGATTTCGATTGGGTAACCTATTCCACGCCCTCTCCCGTAAATCGTCTGCACGGGCCAGTCCAGGAGTCGCGGGTAGCCCTGGTGACAACGGCCGGCGTTCACACCACGGCTCAGTCCACTTTCAACCTTCGGAGCAAGACGGGGAACCATTCCTACCGCGAGATCCCCAACGACGTCGCATGGGATGAGCTTCGTCTGTCGCACGTCGGCTATAACATTCAAAAAGTCAGTCAGGACATCAATTGTGTTTTCCCCTTGCAGCGACTGTGGGAACTGGAAATCGCCGGCCTGGCAGGGTCCTTAAACCGGCGGCACTTCTCCTTTATGGGATACATCCCGATCGTGGGCCCGTTGCTCAATGAGACCGGCCCGGAAGTAGCGCGGAAGCTCCAGGAAGACGGCGTTGACTTGGTTCTCCTGGTTCCTGCTTGACCGGTCTGCCAGCAGTCCGTGGGACTGCTCCAGCGAGTATTCGATGAGGCTGGTCTCTCGACAATCTCTCTCACTCTGGTACGTGAAATCACGGAGCAGGTGAAACCCTCGCGGGCCCTGTTTGTCGAGCATCCGTTCGGATTCACGTTCGGGGGCATTGGAGACCGCGAACTGCAGCGCCAAATGCTTCTCGATTGTCTGCATGCCGCCGAGCAAATCACTACACCGGGTACGATCTTGACCCTGCCTTATCGCTGGACCCACGACAATCTCAGGGAGTTGCAGCTACAGAAGAAGGCTCATTGATGCATCGAGCGGAAAACGACGAGCTGGTTTAAGGTGAGAACACGCTCTTGTGCGGCCACCGCTTGACGGTCGCTTCGAGGAGGGTCTATTGGCAAAAGCGGAAATTGGAATCATTGGCGGCAGCGGGCTCTACTCGATGCCCGGCCTGACCGAGATACAGGAGGTCGTCCTGAAGACGCCGTTCGGCGATCCGTCGGATGCGTACGTTGTTGGAAAGCTGGAAGGGCGACAAGTGGCATTCCTGGCACGACACGGGCGCGGGCATCGTATTTTTCCCAGCGAACTGAACTTCCGCGCCAACATCTACGGTTTCAAACACCTCGGCGTGGAGCGGATTCTCTCCTTGTCCGCCGTTGGCTCGCTGAAAGAAGAACACAAACCGATGGATTTCGTCATTCCGGATCAGTTCTTTGATCGCACCAGCAAGCGGGTTTCGACGTTTTTCGGCGACGGCGTGGTGGCTCATGTCACATTCGCTGATCCGGTATGTGATGAAACCTGCCGGGTCATGGAAGACGCGTGCCACCAAGCCGGGATACCCGTGAAGCGCGGCGGCACATACCTCTGCATGGAAGGACCCCAGTTTTCTACCAAGGCGGAGGCCAAGGTCTATCGCAGCTGGGGCATGGACGTGATCGGCATGACCAATCTGCAAGAAGCCAAGCTGGCGCGCGAGGCCGAAATCTGCTACGCCACCCTGGCCATGGTAACCGACTTTGACTGCTGGCACCCGGAACACGACTCCGTAACCGTCGAAAAGGTTGTAGGAGTGCTTCTGAAAAACGCAGAGAACGCCGGCAAAGTGGTGGTGCACGCAGTTGCAGATATGCCCCGGTTGCGTACTTGCAAGTGCGGCGAAGCGCTGAAGAACGCCATCATCACCGACAAAACAATAATTCCTGCGGCGACACTCGATCGCCTGGAACTCATTCTAGGCAAGTACATCCGCTAAGGAAATGCCGCCAACGAGCGTGGCATTCTAGGGCAGGCCAGCGGAATTCCATGCGACAGGTATGGTGTAGGTGTGGCGTCTCCACGCGTAGGGCAGATCGCGAATTTCGCCCGGAGTGGCAGTGTAGAGAAAATTGAAAGCATCGTGGAGAACGGTCAACTGCTGAGCTACATTCCCCGGCTCCCCTAACGGATGGCCAAACGGCCAGCGCAAGAACATCGCGCGGGGTGGTCTTACCTTCTCCGTGACATCCCGGAGGATAGAGATGGAGACCGTAGGAATGCCGGCTGCTTCGATGCTTCGTTGGATCAGTCCCACGGACCGATTGCAAAGCCCTCAAGCAGGCGTGAGAAAAACGAAGTCCGGCCGTTCGGCCTTGATCCGGTTCAAAAGCGCAGGAAGAATCTCACTCCCTAACGTGGCAACGTGGGGCCCATCAATATGCCCCATGAAGGAATAGTGCGTGGGCGATACATCCCCAAGGGCGCCCGCGGCGGCCAGTTCATTGACCCGGTCAAGAGGCAGCAAGATGTTGCAGTCACGGTCCGCGTCGTCGTGATTGTAATAATTATGCGTGATGGTGAGGTCGTGTTGCGTTGCGTTCGCCGGAATCGTGCGGAAGGTGGGATCTCCCTGCGGATCGTCCATGTTGAAGGGCTGATCCGTTTTCAGGTGCAAGCCGCCGGTGGTAATCAGGCAGACACGGCAGCCGGACAGTGGCTTGCGCATTGGCGTCCAAGGAATATCCGAGCTCAGCTCGATGCGTACCATTTTGCTCCAAAGGCGTCCGAGCAGCGGCCAGCGCGTGAATGCCCGGGCCAGTAGGGCAGTGATGGTTTGCCGCAAAGATTTGTCCACGCAATCCTCGATTCCGATGCCTGATTACATCTGCTTGGTTACGTCCCGTAGTGCTTCCACCAGCAAGAGGTGAACGGGACGCAGTATCCATCATGCAGCGCGAAAAAGACAGCTACCAAAGCCTCGACGACGATAAACACGCCAACCGCAATGCCAGTCAGCGCAAGCCAGGAAAATCTGCGCCGCAGCGCCAGGGTCAACACGAGCCATTCGCTGCCCAGCAGTGAAAGGCGCACAATCCTGTATCCAAGCATGCCATGATTGCAAAATGGGCAATATGGAGGTGCACTATTATGAATGTTGCAGAACTGAGCAGCGCCGGACCAAAGCGTCCGACAGCCGCACTGGAAGAGAAAACCACAGTATGGAGTGACGAAAACCGCGACCAGCCCGAGTGCCATCCCGAAAACCCAAAGCCGACGGAGCCAGTCGTTCAATGCCATAGGGTATTATAAAATCGCTTCACTTTCACGGCCCTGAGATTAAAGATTCGGCGGACGGCCAGACGTTACAGGCTGGGGACAACAATCCCTAGCCTGGCAGGTTGGCCGCCCTTCGGCGGCATCGACTAGAACCCATTTCACTGAGGCCCTTCCTTGTCGAAGAAGAAACCCTCTTGTTTTCGAGCAGGAACTCTCTACAATCTGTGCGGAAATTCCCTTACATGCCGACCGTCTTTCAGGAGAGAATTCAGAAGAGAATGAGGTGGCGTTGACCTTGGACTTGCAAGCACCGTCCGGTGGCCGGGATGCCCCGGTATCGCGCGACGAGGGGGATCTGATCCGCCGTATTCGCGAGGGAGAGAAGGAACTCTTCCACGAACTGATACGACCTCATGAACGGGGGGTATATGCGGTCATCTATTCTGTGTTGCGCAATGCGGCTGATGCCGAGGAAGTAGCGCAGGAGGCGATGCTCAAGGCATTTCTTAACCTTGGGCAGTTGCGCGATGACCAGCGCTTCAAGGCATGGTTGCTGAAGGTCGCCCTCAACGAAGCGCAAATGCGGCGGAGGGCAAACCGGCAGCACCTCTACGAGTCTATCGAGGCAGACGATACGGAGGAAGAGACCAGTTTTCGGCCTCGTAGTTTTGCTGATTGGCGTGATCTTCCGTCGGAGAATCTGGATCGCGAAGAACTGCGGAAGGCGGTGCGAGACGCGGTGGACAAGCTGCCCGAGAAGCACCGGGTTGTCTACCTCTTGGCGGAACTACAGTCGTTGAACTATGAGGAGATTGCGGCGACTCTGAATATTTCCGTTACTGCGGTGAAGACAAGGGTTCACCGCGCACGCATGAAACTTCAGGAACACCTGACACCCGCGTTCAAGCCGCGGATGAGTGACCATCTCAGACTGATGAAAGGAATGAACCCGTGGTCTCGTGTAAGAAAGTAATCGCCGAGTTGTCGGCTTTCATGGAAGGCAGCGTAGACAGCAAGCTCAAGGCCGAGATTGAACACCACCTCAGCCACTGCCGTCGGTGCTCGGTGTTGCTTGACAGCACCCGCAAAGTACTGGTCATCTCTGGAGATAATCGGACATTCGAAGTCCCTGCGGGATACGGCGAACGGCTGCACCAGTATCTGAGCCAAAAGCTCCATGCGGGCAAGTAGATATACCGTCCGATGGTGGCATCGCGGCAATGGGGGCACTCAACAGGCCGCCGCACGCAAGGCTAAACATGTGCGGCGGCCGCCCCCTCAATCGCGATGCGCAGCGAATGTCAGACTTTATTTCCGGCGCTACGAAAAGGCAAGCGGGGGATGTGATTGCGAAGCGGCTCACACTGCAGTCGGGTATCAATCATCGGGCTCTCCTTCTCGGGCGAAGATTGGGCGAGTCTCGCTGAGCTCGGCTGACAGATGCCAGTTTCTCCAGTTCCCGGCGGGAGCGTTCAAGTTCCTCGGCGATAAGCTTTTCGTCTGGAAGGACAGTCTGATACTCAAGCAGAAGGGTCCGAGCACATCTGGCATGAGTTTTCATGCGGCATTGCACGAAAGCAATATACTGGTGTCCGCCTGAAGAACACGTGAATCTGATTCGGAATATAGGCTTGCGATGCAAGAACGACAGTACCGTTTGGGTCATGTTGTGGCTTTAGCAATCTTGATTTTTGTACTTGGTTGCACAACTGCTGCCGTCCCGTCGGAAGTCCCAGCGGCGGCTCCGCTGACGAAAGTCGCGGACGTGCCCTTGCCGGGTCCCGCAGTTCGCTTCGATTATCAGAGTCTTGATAGCTCCCACGGCCGTCTCTACATCGCCCACATGAACGCCGATCAGCTTGTGGTGTTCGACGTGAAGAAATGCGAAGTTGTTGCGAACCTCGACGGGTTTGCCAATGTTCATGGCGTCTTGGCGGTCCCAGAATTGGGCAGGGTCTACGCATCGGCAACTGGGGAGCACAAAATCGCTGTTGTCGATATGCAGACTTTGAAGATCATCGCCAAACCCGGGTCGATGAACTACCCAGACGGTATTGCCTATGCTCCGGGACCGAAGCGAATCTTCGTCTCCGATGAACACGGAGACGCTGATGTCGTGATTGATGCAACCACCAACTCTCCTGTCGCCACGATCCCCCTCGGTGGCGGTGCAGGCAACACCGTCTATGATTCTGGCTCCGGCCGTATCCTGGTTGCGGTCCACGAAAAGAACGAACTCGTCGCGATTGACCCGGCGACCGCAAAGATTATTGGGAGCTATCCAGTGGCTGGAATCGAGAGCCCCCACGGGATCGCCCTTGATGTCGCCGCGAGACTTGCCTTTGTGGCGGGGGAAGAAAACAACGAGCTCGCCGTCGTCGATCTCACGAACATGCAGGTGCTTGCGACGTATCCGGTCGGAAAAGATCCCGACGTACTTGCCTTCGATCCTGGGCTCAAGAAGTTGTACGTCTCGGCAGAATCCGGGAACGTGACCGTGTTTCGCGAGAATGGCAAAGCTCTGGTCTCTGAAGGCACGCTTTCCATACCGCACGCTCACACCGTTTCCGTTGACCCCGATACGCATTTGGTTTATTTCCCTTTGCAAGATATCGATGGCCATCCTCTTCTGCGGATCATGGAGCCAAGATCAAACCACTGACCTTTACGCGTGGCGTAACAGCAGTCCCGCAACGGCGGCACACGCAATGAGAACTGGCTCGGGAACCTTCCAGCGAAATAGCACGGCAAGGCTTACCGCACAGATGAGAATCGTCGGCAGATCAACTACGGAACGTCGCGCAAGAACGATCACCGCGCCCGCAATCGCGCCGGTCGCCGCCGCCGTCACACCGCGCACGAAGGCATTCAGTTGAGGGTTCTTTGCCCAGCGTTTGTAAGATGGCGCGAGCAATACAACAATAAGGTACACGGGAAGAAAAATACCCAAGGCTGCTGCCGTCGCTCCGGCAATACCCGCAACTATGTAGCCGATAAAGGCCACTGTGATGACCACCGGTCCCGGCGTAATCATGGCCACGGCGATCGCATCAACGAACTGATGATCGTTCAGCCAGTGATGATCCTGCACTACGCCGCCGTATAGAAATGGAACGATGGCCAGCCCGCTTCCGAAAACAAATACCCCGGCCTTGGCGAAATAAAGGAAGATTTGCAATAGAGTGCTGTTCACTCCAAACACCCCAAGTGTTCCTGGCGCGAACAGGAAAGACAAACTGTTTCTAGCTGCCAATCGCCGTGGAAACGCCGCAACCAGCAAGTTGACGATGCCACCCAGCAAGAAAAGCCAGATGATCTCCTGCGAAGTCCACGCCGTTGAAATCGCCAGCACCGCGAAGATGCCCCACAGCAATTTATCTTTCCCGAGCGTGAGCTTGGTCAGCTTGAACGCCGACCGCGCGATAATCCCGATCACGGCGGCTCCGATTCCGTAGAACATCCCCTGCATCCAGGGCAGCCCTCCGAAACGAACGTATGCCGCGGACAGCCCCAGAACCATCAGGAACGACGGAAAGACGAAGGCTACACCGACGGCGGTAGCACCAAGAATTCC
>JAYUJG010000333.1:0-10791 GCA_043765355.1 Acidobacteriaceae bacterium
AGTCTTGTCGCTACTGGCATTGCTGCCGCGCAGTTCCACCACAAGTCGATAAGGACTCGATTCCATGCTGACGGAGAAGTTCGATCCATCTTTCGTGTCGAGCACAACTCGCGTCACTCCCGCGACAGGCTGAGCGACGCGCACCCGAGTGAGCGAAGAGTCGCCGACTTCCATCGTCTTACCGTCGAGTTCAGACGCTAGCGCTGTATCGTGCAGATCGAAGTAGATGCGCTCGGGCGACATCAGCCGATGCACTTCGTAGGGAACCTGGTCTTGCATGTCGATGACAACCGTGCTTCCCATGGAGGAGGACCAGTGACGCACGCCGGTGATCTTTGGCAACGCCGCCAGCTTGTCGGCGGGGATGGCGGTCAGCGGCGTTGGATCGGATTCGAGCTTTGCCGGACTCGTCAGATTGTCGGCGGCCGGAGGCGACAGAACATCCGCCGGAGGCGCGGGCGCTGTGACCGACGGCGGCTGAGACTTGGCATTGGCGACTTCGGTTTTGGCGGCGACGGCTTTCCCGTGGACCTGCATGCCCCACCAGGCGCCCGCTGAAAACAAGGCCGCGATGGCCACCAGACCAAGCACCGCGCTCAATCCCGGACGAGAAGTGGGGAAAAGAGCCGGAATTAGAAATGGCAACGGTTCCGGTGTTAGGTCATTGAGTTCAAAAGACTGATGCTCGAAGGGCTCGTCGGCGCCACTGAGATCGTAGTTCGTGAGCGCGCCGCTCTTGAGATCATTGGCCTTGAGCTCGTCACCGTTGAACTCAGCAGCTGCGAGGTCAGGCAACTCGACTTGCGCTGCCGGGACGACGACAGGCTGTGCCAGGGCAGCAAGGCTGAGGATCGCACCTACACTTTGAGTTTGCGCGCCCGCGCCCGCGCCCGGCGATTCGATTCGGCTGAGCTCTGGGACGATCGCGGCCGCGGGAGACGCGGCAAGCCGCGTTTCTACGGGTTCGGGAACGGCTTTTACTGGCGATGCGATGGCGACTTGTACTGCCGGCTCGAACGCTTGCCCGGCTGGCGCAGGCGTTGTTGCCGCGGGCTTTGGGTTCAGGACTTCTTCCGCCACGTCGGCCAGCCAGTCGATGCGGCGATCCTGATCTTCGGGCTTGAGCGCGGCTAGAACCAGTTCCGAGAAAAGGTCGAAGCAGCGAATGTCGTCATCGGTGAAGGCGCGCGCAGTGGTGGAAAACGCCTGCAGGACGCCGACTTGTTCGCGGCGGCCTCGCAGCGGGATGAGCACCGTCGAGCGCACGCCCATCTGGTAGGCGAAGTCCATTTCGACGCGCGCGTCGGTATCGCAATCGTCGCAGCGCAAAATGCGACCCGATTCAAGGCACTCTTGCAGAAATTTCGATTCCGCGATCAGGGAAACGCCGGGCTGAACGGCCAGCGGTCCGGCAGCGGCTCGGCACACCATCCGCGGCACATTTGTTTGCGAGTTGCCGGCCGGCTCCGCGATCGCGACTACGATGCTGTCCGCCTGCGTGATGGCCTGGGCGCGGTTGCAGATCAGTTGCAGCACTTCGTCGAGGATGAAGCGCTCGGTATCGAACAAGTCTTGATCGGCAGAGCGTCCGTGGACAACGCGGCGGTTTCGTATTTGCTGGTGGAGTTCGGAAAAGGCGAGCAGGGCGCGAAGAGCTTCCTGGCTCGCAATCGATTCGAGAACGCGGTTGCCCTCTTGCAGTGGAGAGCGTGAGTTCGGCCCTTCCCAGTCGACTCGAGTTGGATTGGCGCTCATGCTGGCGTGGTCTGGAACTCAGCGGGGATCGTATCCGCCGCCGTGGTATCACTGAGTGATCGTATCCGTGGATCGTCGAAGACTCGTTGCTAGTCTTGGTTCGACCCTTCCAAAGCGCACGGACACGACTCCAACTCTCAGCGTAATAGTCTTTGGGTGGGTGCCGCAATGTCCGTTAGTACACGTCCGATTGGTGTACTGGGATGAGCGATCGGGTGCGGGCCGGATTCGGCTCTTCGAGGTACGTCCCTTCAGATTTTGCCCTTCCCCCCCATTCGTCCTATGGTTAAGCAGCACCTCACAACGAGCCCCGGAGATGGAATGAACGATGCAGTCCAGCAGGAAAAGCCCGCGCGAGTTAAGAAATCCAATTGGTGGTGGCCGGGAGTCGTGGCTACCAGTCTGGCGGGTGCGGTCGTGGTGGCGTTCCGAGGTTGCTGGCACAACAATATGGGCTGGCCGGTTGCCGGGCAGGGATGCTCGTACCAGGTGTGTCTCGGTTGCGGCGCCAAGCGGCTGTTCGACGAAGGCACTTTCAGCGCGTACGGGCCATTTCGCTATGACCTGAACGACCTCATCGCTTGGGAGAAGTCGAAGCCTCGGGCCTTGCCTGCGGCTGATTCCGGGAATCCTGTGTTGTAGATTGACGGTCGCTATGGCCGACCATCGTTCTTATTTCTTGCTTCTGGGCGGGACGGCGGGCGAGGACGCCCCGGCCCCTGCCGCTACTCTTTGAGCTGGTTTTTACGCTACTTATTTCGCTCCTACGGCTTGGGCTTGATTCTTGTACCACTCCACGGTGCGGCACAGGCCGTCTTCGAAGTTCACCAGGACTTTATATCCCAAATGTTTTTGGGCTAGGGTGATGTCGGCGAGGGAGTGCTTGATGTCTCCGCCCCGCTCGGGAGCATATTGGATGGCGCCTTTGTAGCCAGTCAGCGGTTTGAGAGCTTCGAAGGTTTGGTTGAGCGTAATGCGGCGGCCGGTGGCGCAATTGAACACGCGCCCGGCACATTCCGCAGCCGGGGCTGAGCAGGCCAGTAGATTGGCGGATACGGCGTTGTCAATGTAGGTGAAATCGCGGCTGCTTTCGCCGTCGCCGAAAATCGTGGGCGGTTCGCCGCGTAACATCTGTTGGCTGAATTTGGCGAGCACGCCGGAGTAAGGCGAAGACGGATCCTGTCGGGGCCCGAAAATATTAAAATAGCGCAGGCTGACTGTCTCTAGGCCATAGCAGCGGAAAAACGAGATCATATAAAGCTCGCTCGCCAGCTTGGCCACGGCGTAGGGCGAGATTGGGTTCGGAGTCATGGCTTCGTACTTGGGAAGCGTCGGAGTGTCGCCATAGGCCGAAGATGAGGCAGCGTAGACGACGCGCTTTACTTTCGCGTCGCGAGCTGCGACCAGAACGTTGACCGTGCCATCGATGTTGGCCCGGTTGCTGCCGAGCGGGTCGAGCACCGATTTTGGGACCGATGGAATCGCGGCCTGGTGGAATACGTAGTCGATACCGCGGCAGGCCTGGTGCATGGCATCGAGATCAAGGATGTCGGCTTCGCGGAAGTCGATGCGGGGCAAGACTTCGGTCAGGTTTTCGCGTCTTCCAGTGTCGAAATTATCGATGCCGCGCACGTCGTCACCGCGCTCCAGCAGAGCGCGCACGATTGAGGATCCGATGAAGCCAGCTGCCCCGGTTACTAGATATTTGGCCATACCTTCCAATGATAACGGATGATTGATTGCCGGAGCGGGAGGCTGCGTCACTAGAGTAACCTTAGGTGAACTCTGACTAAGTCCGCTTCCGAATCGCTTTGAAAGGGCATGGCTTTAGCCATGCCGTTAGAATCGCCGAGAACTTAATCAGGTGTCCCTTAAGTGAAGAATGCGTCGTGCCTCTTGTCGGGCTGAGGGCAAATTTACTCGGCGTCATCACAGGCACCGACTTATTCGAAGGAAACTCAAGTAAGAAGCTCACGGAGTGTGAGGCCAACTCAGCCCCTTGCGCCGACTTCCTCTTTTACCCGCGCCGCGTAGTGCGATTCGACGTAGTCGTCGAGAATCTTGATGAACTCGGCCACGATTCGGTCGCCCTTGAGTGTCGTGAACAGGCGACCGTCAACATAGACGGGAGCTTTCGGTTCTTCGAACGTGCCAGGGAGAGAAATCCCCAGGCTCGCGTGCTTCGATTCGCCGGGGCCGTTTACCACACAGCCCATCACCGCGACTTTCATTTCTTCCACGCCGGTGTAGCTCTCTTTCCAGACAGGCATCTGTTCGCGCAGGTAGGTCTGGATCTGCTCTGCCATTTCCTGGAAGAACGTGCTGGTGGTGCGGCCGCAGCCGGGGCACGCGGTAACTTGCGGCGTGAAGCTGCGAATCCCCAATGACTGCAAGATTTGCTGGGCCACGCGCACTTCTTCGGTGCGGTCGCCGCCGGGCGCGGGAGTGAGCGAGACGCGGATCGTGTCGCCAATGCCTTCCTGCAACAACACAGCCAGCGCCGCGCTCGACGCCACTATGCCTTTGGCTCCCATTCCAGCCTCGGTCAGTCCGAGATGCAGCGGGTATTCACAGCGCGACGCCAGGATGCGATACACGTCGATCAGGTCCTGCACGCCGCTGACTTTTGCGCTGAGGATGATTTGGTCGGAGCGCAAGCCGTGGTGCTCGGCCAATTTCGCCGAGGTGAGCGCGCTTACTACGATCGCCTCCATCGTCACTTCGCGCGCGTCTTTGGGCTCCGGCAACAGCGAATTTTCGTCCATCATCTTCGTCAGCAATGCTTGGTCGAGCGAGCCCCAGTTCACGCCGATGCGCACCGGCTTCTGATTCTTCGCGGCGACTTCAATCATGGCGCGGAAATTGTCGTCGTTCTTGCGTCCAATGCTGGCGTTGCCGGGATTGATGCGGTACTTAGCGAGGTTCTCCGCGCAGCCGGGATACTTAGTGAGCAGAAGATGTCCGTTGTAATGGAAGTCGCCAACGATAGGGACGCGCAGTCCTTGCTTTTCCAGTCCCTCGACGATGTGCGGGATGGCCTTGGCAGCATCGTCATTGTTGACCGTCACGCGGACTACTTCGCTGCCCGCGCGAGCCAGCGCGGCGACCTGCTTGATGGTGCCGGGGATGTCCGCAGTGTCGGTGTTGGTCATCGACTGCACCATGATTGGTGCAGAGCGGCCGACGCGGACGCCGCCGATCGTCGTGGTGAGGGAGTTTCTGCGCTTGATCTCTGCCATGCTCAGACCTTATTTTAGACTAGCCTTGGGAAAAGAGCGAGAACCGGAATTCATTCAGAGGGACGTTTAGCTGAAGAGTTCGCTGTGCGAACCCAAACGGACGTGTTGCAGAATCTCGGAATTCGGCTTCCGGTAAATCAGCAGCAAAACGGGCTTGAGGTGGCATTCGCGATGGTCACGCCAGTCGCCTGTTATCGCATGGTCGCGATTCCTTGCTGGAAGCGGTTTGTCCTCCGCTAGCAGGTGGACTCCTGAAATCAAAACGGCCTCTAGTTCGCGCCCATGCTGCCCGCGCTTCTCGCGCTTATAATCACGAAGGAAGGCGTTGGTTCGCTCAACCTTCCGCATTCAAATCGGCCATTAAGTCGGAGACAGTGCGGAACGAACGCAGGCCGCCATCGCGCGCTTCCTGCATGGCCGCAGCGGTGGCGGCATTGGGGGGCTTCACTTCAAAGGGCAGTGTCTTTTCGACCGCCACGCGCGTCAGCAGGACGCGGACAGCATCGGAAACGGATAAGCCCATGGCGGCAAGCGCCTTGGCGGCGCGCGCCTTGGTGCGCTTGTCGATCCTAACGTGAACCATCTCGGTCGCGGGCATATTCGTTCCTGAGATACATTGTATCTCGCCAAAGCGAATAGTCAACCTCTCGCGCAAGGGGGACTATCGAGTTCTGCTGGCCAAATTAGGCAAGGTCTTGGTGGGAGCTTGGTTAGGTCACCACGTCGGCGCCAGGTAATGCACTGATTGCGGGGGCGTTTATCCCACGCCAGACTCGTAGTGGTGGCGCAGGCACGCGGGCGAGGCCCCGCGCCACACGACCAACTACGGCATCCTGGTTAGCCCCGGCAGTGTCTTCACCAAATCGTTATAGATCACCATCACCGCAAAGAGCACCAGAAAAACAAACGCCGCCTGGTAAATGCGTTCTTTGATGGGCAGGCTGATTTCTCGCTGCATCAGGCTCTCGATGAACAGCAGCAGGATTACGCCGCCGTCGAGGATCGGGATCGGCAATAGATTCATGATGCCAAGGTTCAGGCTGATGGCGGCGGTGATCAGCAGCAATGGAGTCCAGCCCTTCTCGCGAGCGGCTTGACCAACTGCGCTTCCGATTCCGATTGGACCATCGACCTGCCGCATCGAGACCTTGCGCTGCACCATTTTTTGCAGCAATTCGAGAATCAGGAACGAACTCTTCTTGTTTTCCGACAGGGAACGGCTGAAGGCGTCGGCAAAACTGAGCTTGATGATTTTCGTCGGAAGGCTGTAGGCGCCGATGCGATAGCGAAGCTCCTCGCTAGGTCCGGCTGGGACTAGCGCGGGTTGTACATGGAAGGTCTGTTTCTGGCCGTTGCGTAGAACTACGAGGTCCAGAGCCTCTCCCTTACTGTGGTTCAACAGCTGGACGAGCGCCGCCAGTGCTGGAATATCTTGTCCATTGGCGGTGAGGATCTCGTCTCCGACTTTGATGCCAGCCTTGTCAGCGGGCATCCCGGGCTCGACCGTAGTCAGGGTTACGCTGGATTCTTTCGGCACCCAGCCGATGCTTCCGTATTGGTTCGGTCCCTTCGGCTCTGGGATGAGAATTTTTTCGGTGACTTTGCCTTCATGTTCGATGCCAAATTTCAACGGCTGATTCGGACCCAGGGCAGCCTTGATATCGACTTGCTCCCAATTGGGATTCTGGATGTCTTCGACTGAGACAATCTTGTCGCCGCGCAGGATGCCAGCTCTTTCGGCCGGTGTGTCGGGATTCACCCAGCCCACGAGAGCCGGTTCATCGAGCACAGCGGCGTATTCGTAGCGCACCATGTAGACGCCAGTCAGCAGAGCGATGGCGAGCATTACGTTCATCGCCGGCCCGGCCAGAGCGACGATAAAGCGTTGCCAGCGCGGATGCGACAGAAACTCGCCCGGATCGCCGGTGCGGTCGTCCATGGGGTTTTCACCCGACATCTTTACGTAGCCGCCGAGCGGAATGGCGCTGATGCGGTAGTCGGTGTCGCCCTTTTTGAAGCCCAGCAGGCGCTTGCCAAAACCGATGGAAAAGACTTCGACGCGGACCCCGAAATACTTGGCGGCGGCGTAGTGGCCGAACTCATGAATCAGGATCATGAATCCGAGCACGATCCCCATGTCAAAAATGGTATGAAGGATGGACAAAAGCTGCGGCATAATTCCCCAGACTACTCCAAAATTCCAGTTAAGAAATGGCCCTGATGGGCGCGGGCTTTCGGCTGTGCTGTTTCACTATTTCCGTTGCCAAAAGACGGGCCTCGGTGTCCAAAACAAGCACCTTCTGTATAGATTCCAAATGTCCGGCTGGCGTTGCTGCCATGACTTCTTCGATGATTCGGGGAATGTCCTCGAATCCGATCCGCTCGTCGAGAAACGCAGCCACCGCGACCTCATCGGCGGCGTTCAGGGCGATGGTTTTCGCCCCTCCGGTCTCGGCCGCTTTGTAAGCCAATGCCAGACAAGGGAATTTTTCCATATCCGGGGGGCAGAAATCCAGATGCCGGAGGTCACCTATCGAAAAGCGCAGGTCCGAGGGGATGCGATCCGGATACGTCAGCGCATACAAAATCGGCAGGCGCATGTCGGTCACTGAGATTTGAGCAAGTATGCTGCCATCCACGAATTCGACCAGGGAATGGATCGTAGATTGCGGATGCACAACGACTTGCACACGATCGGGCGGAACGTCGAACAGGCGGCAGGCCTCGATCACCTCGAACCCCTTGTTCATCAACGTGGCCGAGTCGATGGTAATCCTTTTACCCATCTTCCAGGTGGGATGGTTCAGCGCCTGTTGCACCGTAATTGAGGCAAATTCCGCTTTGGGAGTATGCAGGAACGGGCCCCCGGACGCGGTGAGCCAGATACGCTCGACCTCATTCTTGTCACCGCCCATCCTCCCACCGCGCAGGCACTGGTGGACGCCATTGTGCTCGCTATCGATCGGCAGCAGCGGCTTGCCTTGGCGGCGGGCCTCGGCGGTGATGAGCTCTCCAGCTACAACTAGACACTCTTTGTTGGCCAAGCCGACGGTCTTGCCCGCGCGGACGGCTTCGTAGGTCGCCTCAAGCCCTGAGACTCCGACGATAGCGCTGACCACGAAATCTACTTCGGGATGGGTCGCGACACCAACTGTGCCCGCAGCGCCGTGGACGACTTCAATCTCCGAGAGGCCTGCGGCGCGGAGCTTGGTGCGGAGCGCCTCTGCATCCGGCGCGCTCTCGAGCGAGAAAACGCGCGGCTTCCAGCGGACGGCTTGCTCGTAGGCGAGTTCGGTGTTGCTTCCGGCTGCTAGTGTGGCCACCTCAAAGCGATCGGGATAGCTCTCGACTACGCTTAAAGTGCTGCGGCCGATTGAGCCGGTGGAACCCAGGATGGCGATGCGTTTCATGCGCCTTCTTATTGTAAGGGACGTATCTGTGAGCGAGAGACGATATTGGCAAATACTTGGGTTGGTTCCGCACTATTCCCACTACTGCATCAGCCGCCAGGCTCCATAAGCCCACACCACAGGCACCGCAAACAACATAGCGTCGATGCGGTCGAGCATACCTCCGTGGCCGGGGAGGATGGTGCCGGAATCTTTCACTCCGGCTCCGCGCTTAATCAGAGACTCGACCAGATCTCCCAACTGGGCGGCGATGTTGACCACCGCCGACAGCAGAATGATGGGCCATAGCGAGGGCTGCTCCAAGCCCCACATGCCGTCGCGGCGGTCTATCAATCCGACTCGCAAAAGTGCGGCGCTGATTCCGGGGGCGTGCTGAATCCACAGCGTGCCGATGACGACGCTCGCCAGAATCGATGCCGCCGCACCTTCCCAGGTTTTCTTCGGGCTGATCTCGGGCGACATGCGATGGCGGCCGATCGCCTTGCCTACGAAGTACGCAAAGATGTCTCCCGTCCACACGGCCAAGAGTGTGTAGATCGTCCAGATCGCTCCCGCTGGTTGCTGCCGGATCGCTACCAACAACGCCATGGGGACGGCGATATAGGTAAATGCAAACGTCGATGCCGCCGCCGCGGGATAGGCGGTTGCCACGACATCGCGCCCCATCGTCACGGTCAGAAACACAAAGGGCGCGATCGCGGTCGCGAATGCCAATCCGTAGAGCATGGCGGTGGTCTCGACCAGAGGCGTTTGATTCGTGGTCGCGAAAACGACAAATACAAAGAAAATGGCGACGAACGCGTAGGTCGCAATGGTCGTCGGCTGCACTCCGTAGAGCGTTACCAGCCGCAGGAACTCGGCGATTGCCAGCAGTGCGATTGCACCGGAGACGAGGGTTAGAAGGTACAACGGTGCTTTCAGGACCAGCAAGAGAACCAGAGGGATTAGGACGACGGCGGTTGCGATGCGCTTGATCATTGGTCCACACGCAAGTTCACCCTGCGGAACACAGTGCGCGGACCGCGAAGGCGGAGGGGCTGCGGTCTCCAGCTGCGGACAAGCTGTGCCCGGCTTGGACCGACGAGGGCGTCCGTTGCTACACGAGCGGTGTGCATCAGCGCTTAGCCTCGGCGCGGGCTCGCAGCGTCGCATGGCCGTCCTCGCCGAGGCCGCCGTAGCGACGGTCGCGTTTTTGATATTCTTCGATGCCTTCCAGTAACTGCACGCCACGAAAGTCCGGCCATAGTGTCTGCGTGACGTAAATCTCCGCGTAGGCCAGTTGCCAGAGCAGGAAATTACTGAGGCGCATCTCGCCGCTGGTGCGAATTACTAAGTCCGGGTCGGGCAAGCCGCGGGTGTAGAGATGTTCACTAATTAACTGCTCATCGACTTGCATGTGCCCGAGGCCGCCGTTGCGCGAGGCCGCATCGGCCAGCGAGCGAAACGCGTCGACGATCTCGCTTCGAGCGCTGTAGTTCAACGCCAGCGTGAGCAGCATTCCGGTATTCTTCGAGGTCGCATCGCTGGCCTCGGCCATTTCGCGCTGCACCGATTCCGGCAGCTCGTGCTGGCGCCCGATATATTTCAACCGGATATTATTTTCGTTGAGCGTCCTGACCTCGGCCTTGAGATAGCGGCACAGCAGTCGCATCAGGAAATCAACTTCGGTCTTCGGCCGCTTCTTCCAGTTTTCCTCGGAAAATGCGTAGAGCGTCAGCGCCTTGATTCCAATGCGAGCGGCGGTTTGGACCGTCGAACGCACCGAGACGACTCCGGCGCGATGCCCCGCCACGCGCGGCATGTGCCGACGCCGGGCCCAACGGCCGTTTCCGTCCATGATGATCGCGATATGCTGGGGAAGCCGGACCGAATCGAGCCGCAGGTAAACGTCGGTTTCCTTGCGGTCCATCCCAGCCGGAACCGTGTGTCGCAAGCGGAACTCTCCGAATCGAAGCTAACACAGGAAATCTAGTGTAGGCAATGCGATAGGAGTGTCGCGCAAGCAGAACACAGTTAACGCAATTCGCTTCTGAGATCCCACCCTAGTTTGCGTCGATTTTCCGCACTACAACAGGGAGCAACTGAGGTCCCCATCAATGGCTGCTTACTTGGTTGCATAAACGGCCACAAAGGGATAACACGGGTCCATCCTGGAGTTGTCTAATGCCAACCACAACGACGCCGGTTTCGCGCTCCAGCGAATAGAAGCGGACCACCCGCCGATGAATCGGAACCGTCTGTGCCGAAACTCCGATGTAGCTGCGCCGGATGCGTCCATCGCGCAGCAAACGGCTGGCTACGAACTTGGCGGTGTTGATTCCGATTGCGAAACAGAGTCCCTGCGCCGGAAGGATCGTCGCCGTGTTCACTCCGATCACCTGCCCGCG